>JAOPZP010000372.1 GCA_025964055.1 Conexibacter sp. | reverse complement strand
AGCGCCGGCAGGTGCCGGCGCTCCTCGTAGGCCACCCCCGCGCGGTCCAGCGCCCAGCGCGCCTTCTCGCAGTAATGGCTGATCGGGATCGTCACGAGGATCGGGCGGGCGGCCGTGGCGGACATGGTGCCGACGATCATCTCCTAACGTGGGGGCCCGATGCCAGAGCTTCCCGAGGCGGAGAGCGCCCGCGCCCTGATCGAGGAGCGCGGCCTGGGCCGCGAGATCGTCGCCGTCGACGACGGCGACACCTACGTCTGTCGCCCCCACGCCCCCGGCGAGTTGGCCGACGCGCTCATCGGCCACCGGCTCGTCTCGGCCCACCGCCAGGGCAAGGCGCTGTGGGCGCAGACCGACGACGGGCCCGTGCTCGGCCTGCATCTCGGCATGGCGGGGCGCATCGTGATCGACGACCACGCGGCCGGCGACTACGTCTCCGACGGCGGCCGCAGGCACCTCCCGGTCTGGGATCGCTTCACGCTGCACTTCGCCGACGGCGGCTGGATGGCGCTGCGCGACAAGCGCCGGCTCGGGCGCGCCGTGCTCGATCCCGACTTGACGCGCCTCGGTCCCGACGCCGCGATGGTCGACCGCGACACGTTCCGCCGGCGCGTCGGCCGCGGCGAGGGCCCGCTGAAGGCGCGCATCATGGACCAGTCGGTCATCGCCGGCGTCGGCAACCTGCTCGCCGACGAGGCGCTGTGGCGCGCCTGCCTCGACCCGCGCCGGCCGGCCGGTGGCCTCGACGCCGGGGAGCTGGACCGCCTGCGCCGCGAGATCCGCGCGACGACGCGCCGGGCGATCGAGCGCGGCGGCGTGCACACCGGCGACCTGATCGCCCACCGCCGCCGCGACGGCGTCTGCCCGCGCTGCGGCGCCGACATGGCGCGCGCGACGGTGGGCGGGCGGACGACCTATTGGTGTACGGCGGAACAGCGCTGAGCGCGCCCCGCGACCCGCCCGCGCCACACGCGCGCGACAATCTTCTCGACGCCATGTCGATCGCGGCGCGTCCCGTTCGTCGTGTGAGCAGAGGCCGGGAACCAACCCGGCGCCCACAACCACCAGGAGTCAGCGATGCGCTTCATGTTGTTCATGATCCCCGGCGAGTCCTACGAGGGCCAGGTCGAGCCCAGCGTCGAGGACGTCGCGGCGATGTCCAAGTTCAACGAGCAGCTCGCGCAGGCCGGCGTCCTGCTCGCCCTCGACGGCCTCCACCCGGCCTCCGAGGGCGCGCGCGTGCGCTTCTCCGGCGGCCAGGGCACGGTCACCGACGGCCCGTTCGCCGAGGCCAAGGAGCTGGTCGGCGGCTACTGGCTGATCCAGGCCAAGTCCAAGGAAGAGGCGGTCGCGTGGGCCACCCGCGTGCCCGCCGGCGACGGCGACATGGTGGAGGTCCGCCGCGTCTACGAGATGTCGGACTTCTCCCCCGAGGTCCAGGCGGCCGGCGAGCTGTCGCAGGTCCCGCCCCACCAGACGACCGCGGACTGAGGGACGGCGCCACCGCGTGAGCGCCATCGCGACCCGCCGCGCCATCGACGCGGTCTGGCGGATCGAGTCCCCGCGCCTCATCGCCGGGCTCGCGCGGATGGTGCGCGACGTCGGCTTCGCCGAGGACCTCGCGCAGGACGCGCTCGTGGCGGCGCTGGAGAAGTGGCCCGAGTCGGGCGTCCCGGACAACCCGGGCGCCTGGCTCATGGCCACCGCCAAGCACCACGCGATCGACCTCCTGCGCCGCCGCAAGGTGCTGGAGGGCAAGACCGAGCTGCTGGCCCGCGACCTCGGCCTGCAGATGGCGATGGACGGCGCCGGCGCGGCGGCCGCCCTCGACGACGAGATCGGCGACGACCTCCTCGGCCTGATGTTCACCTGCTGCCATCCGCTGCTCTCCACGCAGGCCCGGATCGCGCTGACGCTGCGGATGCTCGGCGGGCTGACGACGCCCGAGATCGCCCGCGCGTTCCTCGTGCCGGAGGCGACGGTCGCGCAGCGCATCGTGCGCGCCAAGAAGACGCTCGGCGACGCGGACGCGGGCTTCGCGATCCCGGCCGGCGACGAGCTCGCCGAGCGGCTGGCCTCGGTGCTCGAGGTCGTCTACCTCATCTTCAACGAGGGCTACTCGGCCACCGCCGGCGACGACTGGATGCGCCCGGCGCTGTGCGAGGACGCGCTGCGCCTCGGGCGCGTGCTCGCCGGGCTCATGCCGCGCGAGTCCGAGGTCCACGGACTCGTCGCGCTGATGGAGATCCAGGCCTCGCGCTCGCGCGCGCGGACCGACCGCTCCGGCGCGCCGGTGCTGCTGCTCGAGCAGGACCGCTCGCGCTGGGACCTGCTGCTGATCGGCCGCGGCCTCAAGGCGCTCGACCGCGTGCAGGAGCTCGGCGGCGCGGGCGGGGCGTACGCCCTGCAGGCGGCGATCGCCGCGTGTCACGCGCGGGCGCGGTGCCCCGAGGACACCGACTGGCCGCGCATCGCGGCGCTCTACCACCAGCTCGGCGAGCTCGCGCCCTCGCCGGTCGTCCAGCTCAACCGCGCCGTGGCGCTGACCATGGCCTTCGGCCCCGCGGTCGGCCTGCAGCTCGTCGACGCGCTCGTCGCCGACGGCTCGCTGGACGGCTACCACCTGCTGCCGAGCGTGCGCGGCGACATCCTCGCCAAGCTCGACCGCTTCCCCGAGGCCGCCGCCGAGTTCCGCCGCGCCGCGGAGCTGACCGGCAACGCGCGCGAACGCGAGCTGCTGCTCGAGCGCGCGGCGGCCTGCGCCTGGCGCTGAGCGCCCTCACTCCTCCAGCCGGAAGCCGATCTTCATCGTCACCTGGAAGTGCTCGATCTCGCCGTCGACCACATGGCCGCGGATCTCGCCGACCTCCACCCAGTCGAGGTTGCGCAGCGTCTTGCTCGCGCGCGCCACGCCGGCGCGCATCGCTTCGGTCACGCCGTCGGGCGACGTACCCGTCAGCTCGACGATCTTGTAGGTCGAGGTCTCGGTCATGCGGGCGGTCGTGCCCGCAGCGGCGAGCCGCTACACCGGGTAGAAGCGCCGCATCAGCGGCAGCAGGACCGACCGCGGCGTGTGGCGGCCGGCGACGGCGACCGCGCGGGTCGGCAGGCCGGGCGTGACGACGCGCTTGTTGCGCGCCAGGCCGTCGATCGCCTGCCTGGCGCAGGCCTCCGCCGAGACGCGGGCGAAGCTCGGGACCGAGGCGAAGGCCTCCTCCAGGCCCGCCCGCGCGGCGAACTCCGTGTCGACCGGGCCGGGGCACAGCGCGGTGACCGCCACGCCCCGATGGCCGAGCTCCTCGTGCAGCGCCTCGGCGAACGCCAGGGCGAAGGCCTTGCTGGCGGCGTAGGTGGCCTGGCCGGGGATCGGCTGCATCCCGGCCGACGAGGCGACCACCAGGATCGCACCGTCTCCGCGCTGCACCATCGCCGGCGCGTAGGCGCCGCTGAGCGCCACGACGGCCTCGCAGTTGAGCCGCACCATGTCGGTCTCGGCGGCGAGGTCGAGGTCGACGAACTGGCCCGCGCTGCCGTACCCGGCGTTGTTGACGAGGATGTCGACCGTCAGGCCGAGGGCGCCGATCCGCCCGGGCAGCGCGTCGCGCGCCGCGGGGTCGGTGAGGTCGCAGGTGAGGACGTCTGCGCGGATGCCGTGCGCGTCGCGCAGCTCCTCGGCGAGCGCCTCCAGGCGATCGCCGCGGCGGGCGACCAGGACGACGCCGTGCCCGCGGCCGGCGAGCTCGCGGGCCAGGTCGGCGCCGATCCCGGAGGAAGCGCCGGTGACCAGGGCGGTGGTGGACGGCGAGGGTGCGGGCAGGGCCATGACCGCGAGCCTATCCCGCCGCCAGCTCCCGCCGGTAGCGAACCATCCAGCGGCGCGGGAAGTCGGCGTGCGTCTGGGTGCGCAGCCGCACCACGCGCTCCTGGTGGTACGGGCTGGAGAGCGACTCGTTGTGCCCGATCACGTTCTTGGTGGCGATGCCGTAGCGGCCCTGCAGCCAGCGCGTCAGCCGCAGCGACGCGCGCAGCATCCGCACGTTGCCGAAGACGCCGGCCTCGGCCGTGCCGACGTGCTCGATCCCGATCGCCGTCCAGTTGAGGCCGACCGTGTGGCGGCACATCCACTTCAGCGACACCAGCTGGTGGATGGTCCCCTGCTGGTCGAGGACGAAGTGCGAGCAGGTGCCCGGCCGCTCGTGCAGCTCGGGGTCGGGCGCGTCGGAGGCGAAGGTGTTGAACGTCGCGCTGAACGACGTGTTGGCCGTCAGGTGCTCGACGATGACCTTCGGCGCGACCAGGCGCGCCCGGTGCAGCCCGTAGTGGCGCACGGCGTAGGCGCGCATCTCCCCCACCCGCGACGACGGGTACGGGATCGGGTCCTGGACGATGGCGGGGCGCGGTGGGGCGTCGGCGACGAGGGGCACGGCTAGCCGAGAAGGTACCGCCAGGACAGCGCGACCTCGTCGACGGGCGCGATCCCGATGCGCTCGCCGTCGACGCGCACCTCGCGCCCGTCGGGCGTGACGGTCACGTCGGCGCGCACGTCGTTGCGCACCATGTCGGCCGCACCGATGTCGCGGGTGCCGCGGACGATCGAGCGCGCGCGGGTGGTCGGGAGCTCGGCGTCGGCCGCCGCGGCCGCGACGAACGCCAGCGACAGCCGCGCCGGCGCGGCGCCGAGCGCGCCGATCTGGCGGCGGATCGTCACCGGCTCGCAGAGCATGGTGGTGGCGTCGGGATCGCCGCTGGCGCCCCAGACCGACATCCCCATCTTGACCACCAGCTCGGGCCGGACGCCGAAGTTCTGCGGCAGCCAGAAGACGCAGTCGGCGACGCGCCCCGGCGTCAGCGCGCCGACGTCGTGCGACAGCCCGTGGGTGATCGCCGGGTTGATGGTGACCTTGGCCAGGTGCCGCAGGACCCGCTCGTTGTCGGCGACGCCGCCGTAGCCCGCCGCGCCCCGCGCGCGCTTCATCACGTCGGCGTTCTGGATCGCGCGCCGAACGACCTCGCCGGCGCGGCCCATGCCCTGGCTGTCGGAGGAGAGCATGTGGACGATCCCGAGGTCGTGGAGGACGCCCTCGGCCGCCATGGTCGCCGGGCGCACGCGCGCCTGCGCCGCCGTGTGGTCGCCCGGCACGACGCCGGGCGCCAGCACGTGGACGGCGGCGACCATCGCGGCGTGCTCGGCCGCGGTGTCGACGCCGAACGGCACGGTCGGTGCGGTCGAGGAGGTCAGGATGCGCTCGCGCCCGGCCAGGCGCAGGAGGTCGGGCGCGTGGCCGCCGCCGGCGCCCTCGATGTGGAAGGCGTGGACCGAGCGGCCGGCGAACGCCTCCAGCGTGCCCTCGACCGACAGCACCTCGTTGAGCCCGTCGGTGTGGATCGCGAGCTGGACGTCGTGGCGGTCGCAGACGTCCAGCGCGGTGCGGATCTGCATCGGCCCGGCGCTGACGTCCTCGTGGATCTTCAGCCCGGCGCCGCCGGCGCGCAGGCCGTCCTCGACGGGGCCCGGGCGGCTGCTGGAGCCGCGGACGAGCAGCGCCGCGTTGATCGGCACCTCCTCCAGCGCGGCCCACGCCGTGCCCAGGCCCGCCTCGGGGTTGGTGCCGAGGTTCCAGACGGGGCCGTAGTCCTGGCTGACCATGGTCGTCACGCCGCCGGCCAGCAGCGCGTCGGTCACCTGCGGCGAGAGCCAGTGCACGTGGGTGTCGATCCCCCCGGGCGTGACGATCATCCCGGTGGCGTCGAGAACCGCTGTGGTGACGTCGACCACGACGTCGATGTCGTCCATGGTGTCGGGGTTGCCGGCGCGCCCGACGGCGACGACGCGCCCCTCGCGCACGCCGATCGACGCGTAGCGCACGCCGAGGATCGGGTCGAGGAGCAGGCCGCCGATGATCGCGACGTCCACCCCGCCGCG
>JAOPZP010000361.1 GCA_025964055.1 Conexibacter sp. | reverse complement strand
CGCGGCGGGTGTGGCCGTCGGATGCGCCGTGGAGGGGCACGAAGCCGTCGACCGCGGCGTGGAGTGCCGCGTCGCGACCGGCGGTCGCGTGCAGGAAGCGGACCTCGATGTCGGCGCACAGGTCGAGGTCGACCCCCGCCGCGGCGGCCGCGGCGACGATGTGGCCCTCGATCTCCTCGGGCTCGCCGTCGCGCGCCGGGTCGGCGACCAGCACGAGGGTGCCCGGGGTCCCGGAGGGCGCGGCGGTCGCCCAGGCGGCCAGCAGGTCGGCGAGTCGGTCGGTGCCGCGGTAGGCGGGCACGGCCAGCAGGCGCGGGCCGGAACCGTCCTCGATGGCGACGTCGACCGCAGGCTCCCGCACGATGCGTGGCGGGCGGGCCGAGATCGCGCGCAGGCGCTCCGCGTAGCGGCGGGCGACCGCGTCCCAGCCGTAGGCCTCGGCGGCGCGACGGCCCGCGGCGCCACGACGGGCGCGCTCCTCGCTCCCCGCGTCGGCGGCCTCGCGCAGCAGCGCGACCAGCGCGCCGCGGTCGGGCTCCAGCATCCAGCCCTCGCCGGCCAGCGCCATGTCCCCCACGCGGCCGCCGGGGATCAGCGCCCGCTGCGACGGGATGCGCCAGCCGGCGTCGGGCGGGCAGAACTCGTCGGTCGGGCCGCCGGCGGTGACGAGCGCCGGCAGGCCGCAGGCCATCGCCTCGAGCACCGGCATCGCGAAGCCCTCGCCGCGGTAGGGATGCACGAGCACGTCGCAGGCGCGGTACAGCGCAGCGACGTCGTCGTCGGTCAGCGTCTGCGTCAGATGCACGACCCGCGGAGTCCCGTCCCGCCCGCCCGCGGCGGCCATGCGCTCCAGCTCGGCGCGGTCGCCGCCGCGGTAGACGCCGTCGGCGCCGAAGTCCTTGACCACCAGCGTGACGTCGTCACGCCCCGCGAACGCCTCGGCGTAGGCCGACAGCAGCACGTCGATGCCCTTGCGCGCGATCGCCGCGCCGACGAACAGGAAGCGCACGCCGGGGGCGTCGCCCAAGTCATAGGCCTCGCCCTCGGCGCCGTAGCGCTCCAGGTCGACGCCGTTGGGCACGACGACCACGCGGTCGGCGTCCACGCCCGAGTCGACGTACATGTCGCGCACGAACGCCGACGGGACCCAGAGCTCGTCGACCACCGTCTGCAGCGGCTCGAGCCACGCGGTCGGGATCGCCCCGAACTCCCAGGGCTGGATCAGCGCCAGGTGGCCTGACGCAGGCGCGCGGAAGTCCGGCGGCCACTGGTGGCGCACCTCGACGTCGGCGGCGTGCGGCAGCGGCGTGCTCGCTTCCGGGCGATCGGTCGCGGCGGCCCGCACGGCCACCCCGGCGTCGTCGCCGGCGGCCAGCGCGGCCGTCACGCGCCGGTTGATGCGGGCCAGGCTCGTCGGCGCGTCGTGCTCGCCGACCCAGGAGACGGCGAGCGCCGGCTCAGACGTCACGCGCGACGGCCGCGCCCCGCCGTAGTAGGCCTCGAGCTCGTCGACGTAGGCGCCGAACCCGCGCGGCGCGGCGACGCCCGCCTGCAAGGACTCCAACAACCCGGGCTCGCTCGCCAGGCGCTCGATCGCGCGTGCCAGCCCCGCGGCGTCGCCGCCGTCGAAGGCCAGTCCGTCCACGCCGTCGCGGATCGCCTCGGCCAGGCCACCCATCCGCGGCGCGAGCACCGGGACGCGGGCGGCGAGGCACTCGCCGGCGACCAGCGGGGCGCAGTCCCACCACAGCGACGGGAGCGCGGCGACGTCCACCCCGCGCAGCGCCCGCGGCAGCTCCGACGGCGAGAACTTCCCGCACAGCTCGACGACGCCGCGCTCGTCGATCGACTGCAGCAGCGTCGCCATGCGCGGCGGGATCTCGCCGTGGATCTTGATCCGGACCGGAGCGTCGGTGAGCTGCGCGGCGCGCGCCAACAGCTGCGCGCCCTTGTGCTCGTAGACCGAGCCGAAGAAGCCGATCGTGATCGCGTCGTCCTGCACGCGGCCGGCGGGGCGGTCGCGCCCGACGGATTCCCACAGCTCGTCCTCGGCCGGCACCGACTGGCGCACGACGTCGAGCGCGTCGGCCGGGTACCCCTGGTCGATCAGCGTGCGGCGCACGCCGTGCGACACGGCCAGGCACGCGCTGATCGAGCGCGAGAAGGCGTCGCGGATCGTCGCCAGGCGATCCTGGTAGGCACCGGTGTCCTGCGAGCCGACGCAGGAAGCGCAGTCGCCGCCCGCATCGCCGGGGCCGCCGCACAGCGAGTTGTCGCCGCGCAGGAGGTACGCGCGCGGGCAGACCAGCCAGTAGTTGTGGGTGGTGAAGTACGACGGCACGCCGCGGGCGGCGGCCACGTCGAGCAGCGCGGCGCCGAGGTTGTGCAGGTTGTGGAAGTGCACGACGTCGGGGCCGAAGTCGTCCATCACCCGCTCGAAGGCGGCGGTGATCGGCGTGTCGTCGAGCTCGCGGTCGGGCCGCCCATGGTCGAGCAGGCCGTGCGGGCGGTTGTGCACGCCCACGAGCCGGACGCCGGCGTCGTCGCGCTCGCTGATCGCGTATGGCACACCCGACGGGTCGGGCTCGACGGCCGCGTAGAAGACCGTGACGTCCCAGCCGCGGCGGACCAGCTCGCGCGCGGCGAAGCGCGGCAGCATCGTCCCGCCGCCGGAGTCGTTCCACCCGAAGGCGGTCATCAGCAGCTTGCCCTTGGTCCGCGCCGGCGCGGGGGCTGCCGGGACCGCCGCCGCCCGCCGGCGCAGCTGCGCAGCCAGGCTGGGAACGGGCAGGCCGCGACGGTCGAGGATCTGCGCGAGCAGCAGCAGCCCCCGGCGCTCCGCCTCCTCGGGATGCAGCAGCGGCCAGTCCAGCTCGGGCACGAGCCTGCGCAGCCCCTCGCGCTCCACCGACTCGGTGAGCGCCTTGGTGACCTGGTCGAGCTCGAGGTGGCTGTTGGAGTGGTCGGAGAAGTTGTCGCCGTGGCGGCGCAGCTTGATGAGCGGCTCGCCGGGCACCTTGCGGAACGGGAACCGGGCGGCCGCGCGCAGCCAGAAGTGGAAGTCCTGGGCCAGCGTGTAGGCGGGGTCGTAGCCGCCGACGGCCTCGTAGACGCGGCGGTGGACGAGCCGCGTGGGGTCGATCAGGAGGTTGTGCACGCGCCACAGGCACTCGAGCGTGTTGCTGGAGGCGAGCTCGGGCACCGACTGGCGGCCGCGGCCCGTGCCGTCGGCGTCGATGAGGTAGGCCTCGCCGTGCACGACCCCGGTCTCGGGGTGCTCGTCGAAGACCGCGACCGAGCGCGAGATGCGATCGGGCAGGCACACGTCGTCGTCGCCGAGCATGCCGACCAGCTCGCCGCGCCCCTCGCGGATGATCGTGTTGTAGGCCTCTGAGATCCCCCGGTTGACCTCGTGGCGCACGATGCGCAGGCGCGGGTCGTCGAAGGTCGCCAGGACCTCGTCGATACGGGGGTTGACGGAGCCGTCGACGACGACGAGGACCTCGAGGTCGTCGTAGTCCTGGGCCAGGCACGAGGCCACGGCCTCGGCGAGGTACGTGTCGCGGGAGTACGTGGCGACACCGAGCGTCACGCGCGGGGAGGGAGTCATCCACGCACGTGGATCGGTCGGCCGTCCAGCGACTTGAGCAGGCTCAGCCGAGGCGGACGAAGCCGGTGGCGCCGTCGCCGTAGGCGCCGTGCGTGCGGCGCGTGACCGCGTTGGAGCTGTTGCCCTCGATGGTGTGCAGCGTGCCGTCGGGGTCGACGGACTCCACGATGCCGATGTGCTCGCCGCCCCAGACGATGAGGTCGCCGGCGGCCGGTGGGGTCCCCGATCCGGCGGCGTCGAACCGCCCGGTGCGCTGCGCCCACGCCGCGACGGCGCTGACGGACCCGAAGCCCTGGCCGGCCTCGCCGAGCGGCGCTCCGGCCTGCTGCGCGGCCCAGGAGACGAAGTAGGAGCACCACGGACCCACGCCGCTGCCGGCCGTGGACTGGCGGTACTGGGCGATGCGCGGCGCGTCGTTGGAGCCCGGCGGCTGCTCGGTCACGCCCACCTCGGCCTGGGCGAAGGAGAGCGCGCGTGCGCCGGCGGTCCCCCCCGCGCCCGCGACGCTCGTCATCGCGGCGGTCGCCAACCCGGCCACGCCCGTCGCGCCCGAGAAGCCCAGCGGGGTCCACGTGGCGCCCGCGACGCCCGACGGCAGCGACGACACGGCCTGGCCCTGCAACATGGTGGCGAACGCGCTCGAACCGCTCCCGGAAGCCGGGGCGGTCGTCTTGGGGACCAGCGTGCGGTCCAACTCGGCGATGCGAGCGAGCACGTTCTCGACGCTCATTCCCCAGGGTGATCGGCGGCCTTCGCCGTTCCTTCACCTCCGGAGGTCACCGCAACGACCGAGGGGCGGCCCGAAGACCGCCCCTCGCCGTTGCCGGTGCTGCGATCCCGACGTGCTAGCCCAGGAGGCGAAGCACGCTCTGCGGGGCCTGGTTGGCCTGCGAGAGCATGGCCGTGCCGGCCTGCGACAGGATCTGGTTCTTGGTCAACGAGACCATCTCGTCGGCCATGTCCACGTCGCGGATCCGCGACTCCGCCGAGGTCAGGTTCTCCTGGTAGGAGGCCGAGACCGCGAGGGAGTGCTCGAGGCGGTTCTGCACCGAGCCGAAGGCGGCGCGGGCCGAGCTGACGTTGGCGATGGCCGCGTCGATCTCGGAGATGTCCGTGGTGCCAGTGGTGGTCAGGCTCGCGTAGGACGTGCCGACCTTGGCCGACAGGTCGACCAGGCTCACGGCGATCTGCTGACCGTCGTTGGCGCCGACCTGGAACGACACGGTGCTCGCGCCGTTCAGCAGGCTGATGCCGTTGAACTGGGCCGAGGTGCCGATGCGGCTGATCTCGGACGCCAGCTGGTTGACCTCGTTCTGGATGGCCGACTGAGCGGTCGCGTCCAGCGAGCCGTTCTTGTACTGCACGGCGAGCTCACGGACGCGCTGCAGCATGGAGTGGACCTCATCGAGGTTGCCCTCTGCGGTCTGCACCATCGAGATGCCGTCCTGCGTGTTGCGCTGACCCTGGGCCAGACCGCGGATCTGCGAGCGCATCGCCTCGGAGATGCCCAGGCCGGCGGCGTCGTCGGAGGCCGAGTTGATGCGGTAGCCCGAAGACAGCCGCGCCATCGACTTGCTGATCTGCGACGACGTGGCGTTCAGGTTGCGGTAGGCGTTGAACGCCTCCACGTTGTGCGTGATGCGAAGGGACATGCGTCGATCTCCTTGATGACGATGGGTGTTTGGTCCCGGAGCGACTCCATGTCGCTCCTTGCTTCTACGCCGGTGATCGGCGGGGTCCCGCGGCCGCTTGAGCGATGTCCAGGGCGCGCTGGACGAGTTGGTCAGACCCGGACGTCGATGTGCGGCAGGCCGTCGTCCGGCGGTGGCTCGGCGGGCGGCACCGGCGGGCGCTTGCGGGGCGCTTGGTCCTCGTCGCGCCGGCGCTTCTCGGTGGAGTCCTCGCTGCGGCGGATCGCCGGGATCCGCGACGCGGATGGCGCCTTCGGGCCGATCGGCTCGATGCGATCGCCGTACACCGCTCAGGCTCCTAGGACTGGGCCTCGCGACGCTCGGCCGCCACGGCCGCGGCCTCGGCCGCCTGGGTCTCCATGCGCGACACCACGCGGATCCGCAGGTCCTCGAGCTCGGCCAGCGCGAGGTGGCGCCACACCGTGACGGCGATCGCCCAGGCGGCGAGGTAGCCGGCGATGCCGCCGAGCACGCCGCGCAGCAGCGCGTCGGCGAACGGCAGGCCGGCGCCGCGCGAAAGGTAGATCACGACGCCGAACGCGATGAGCCCGGACCATCCCTTGGCCGCCCGGATCTGGCGCGCGGCGCGCGGGTGCGCGCTGAGGCGGATGCCGCCGTCGGCGCCTTCGAGCGCCGCGGCGTCGTTGCCCTTGCCCTTGCCCTTGCCGCGCGCCATGGCTAGCCGAACCTCCGGCGCTGGTCGCGCGACATCTCGAACGCCGCGTGCATGATCCGCACGCGGTCCTCCTGGGCGACGTCGATGAACTGCAGGCCGGCGCGGTCGAGGCCCACCAGGCGGACCACGCGGCCGCGGCCGGTGATCGGCGTGTCGGAGTTGGCGAGCTCCAGCTCGAACGCGTGCTCGTCGCCGCGCCGCGGGTTCGGCAGCCCGCGGACGAGCATGCCGCCGCCGGACAGGTCGAGGGCTTGGGCGTGCGCGGTCACGGGTTCTTCATCGGCGCCCGGGGTGGCGAGCGTGAGCGCCAGCGGCAGCGCGACGGCCGCGCGGACGAACTCGCGGCGCTGCAGCAGCTGCGGGCTGCCGCGGTGGGCGAAGCGCACCGTGTCGTCCTGGGCGTAGCCGCGCCCGCGGCCGGCGACGCGGCGATGGGCCGGGACGTCGAGGCGGCCGTGCAGGCGCGCGACGCCGTCGTCGTTGATGAACTCGATCATCAACGCGCAGCGCTCCAGCCGCGGCTGCGGCGTGGTCGGCTCCTCGAGCAGGGCGAGGTCGAAGAAGCCCGGCCCGTCGGCCTCGACGCGCGCGAGCACGCGCTCGGTCTCGGGGACGTTGAGCAGCAGCTCGTCGCCCACGGCGGGCAGGAGCCGGGTCATGTCACCAGGTCGGCCGCGAGCTCGGCGGCCGACGCCGGGCGCAGGCCCGCCTCGACGGCCTGGCCGCGGGCCAGGTAGGAGAGCGGCAGGCCGGAGTCGATGGCCAGCCCGATGACGGTGCCGAGGATCTCGGTCTCGTCGGTGTGGGTGACCACGAGCGCGCCGACCCCGAGCTCGCGCACGCCGGCCACCAGCTCGCGAGCCGCGTCGGGCCCGATCGTGGCGGGCACCGCGAGGTGCAGCTCGTCGGGGGCCAGCGAGGTGAGCTCGAAGCCCAGCGCGCGCAGCTCGCCCGAGGACCGCGGGCTGACGCCGGGCGTGTCGACGATGACCAGCCCCTCACCGCGCAGGCCCGCGATGCGCGCGGAGCCCTCCGCGCCGCTCTCGACCGCGTGGAGGGCGACGCCGTAGGGCGCCAGCAGGCGCCGCAGCTCCGCGCCGCCGTCGGGCGAGCGCAGGGCGACGACGGTGACGGGCAGCAGCCCGTGGCGGGCATGGGCGGCCGCGAGGCGCGCGACGCAGCGCGTCTTGCCCGCGCCGCCGGGACCGACGAAGCCGACGACGCCCGGACCGCGGCGCAGCGGATGCATCGGGATGCGGCGCGCGAGCGCGTCGATGACGAGGTCCTTGGGATCGGCGCCGTGGACGAGCGGCGCGAGGCCGGTCATGGCCTCCTCGGCGACGGCCTCGGCCAGGCCGGGGCGCAGCCCGCGGGCCACGAGCCGGTCGGCGGCGGCGAGCGCGGCCGGCGGCAGGGCGGCGGGCACGCCGGGGACAGTCCCCACGGGCTCCGGGTCGGGCTCGCTGGGGACAGTCCCCACGGGCTCGGGGTCGGGCTCGGGCGTGGCCGCGGGGCCGCCGAGGTAGTCGAAGGCGCCCGTGGGCTGGTCGACGACCGGCAGCGGCTCGGGCACGACCTCGGCGTCGGGCACGACCTCCGCCTCGACCTGCAGCGTCGCCTCGACCTCGGGCTCGTCGACGATCTCGCCGATCGGTGGGGCGACGCCGGCCTCGAGGTCGGCTGCGCCCTCGGGCTCGGGCTCGACCTCGTCGTCGAAGTCGTCCCCGTAGCCGTATTCGTACTCGTCGTCGTCGTCCTCGATGATCCCGTGCGGCGGGCGTTCGACGGGCGCCTCGGGCGCCTCCGGGGCGGCCGGCGCCTCGGGCTCCGCCGGCGCGAGGCCGACGTTGAACAGCGCCGCCAGCCCGTGCGACTGCTGCTCGGGCGTCGGCGGACGGAACAGGTCGTCGACGCTCACGTCCGCCGCGCTGGGCGCCGGGGTGGGCGGCGGCGGGAGCGCGTCGACCTCCGGCGAGATCGCCGGGCGCAGCGCGTCGGCGCCGCCGGCCTGGCCGGACTGCTGCTGCTGGCGCTCGTGCGCGTCGGCGAGCTGGCGGGCGAACGCCGCGGCCACGTTCGGCGGCTGCTGGCCGGGGCGCACCTCGACCTCGATCTCGCGCTTGGCGAAGAACCCGCCGACGCCGCCGGTGGTCGTCTCGCGCCGCGACACGATCACCGCGTCGTCGCCGAGGTCCTGGCGGATCCGTGGCACCAGCTCCTCGAGCGAGCGCCCGCGGTAGGTGAAGGTCTCGGAGTCTTGGGGGGTCATCAGGCGGTCACCTGCATGAGGGTGGTCTGGTTCGTTGTCCGGTCGTCAATCCTCATACGGCCACTACTCCGATCGTCTCCACGCCGATCCCGGGTGCGATCTCGTTGTACGCGCACACCGAGAGCTGGGGCAGCGCCTGCTCGCACAGCCGGCGCAGGTGCCGGCGGACGCGAGAGGAGCAGATCAGCACCGGCCGCGGGCCGCGCGTCACGGCCTGCTCGACATGGTTCGACAGCGAGTGCACCAATGCCTGCGCGCGAGAGGGATCCATCGCGAGGTACTCGCCGTCCGGGGTCTGGGCGATCGCGTCCGACACCTCCTGCTCGAGGTGCGGATCCAGCGTGATGGCCTTCAGCGTGCGCTCGGCGTCGAGGTAGGGCGAGACGATCGTCCGGCCCAGCGCCTGGCGGGCGTACTCGGCCAGCAGCTCGGGGTCGCGCGTGACGCGGGCGCGGTCGCCGGCGGCCTCGACGACGGCGCCGAGGTCGCGGATCGAGACGCCCTCGCGCAGCAGGGCCTGCAAGACGCGCTGCAGCTCACCGACCGAGAGCAGGTCGGGGATGACCTCGTCGACGACGGCGGCGTTGTGCTCCTTGAGCGTGTCCAGCAACGTGCGCACGTCCTGGCGGGTGAGCAGATCCGCGGTGTGCTTGCGGATCGTCTCGGTGAGATGGGTCACGACGACGGACTCGGCGTCCACCACGGTGTACCCCAGCGCTTCGGCCTCGGCACGGGCGGCGTCCGTGATCCACACGGCCGCCATGCCGTAGGCCGGGTCCTGGGTCGGGATGCCGTCGAGCTGGCCGACCGCGTCGCCCGGATCGAGCGCCAGCTGGTGGCCCGCCATGATGTGGCCGCGCGCGACCTCGGTGCCGCGGACCTTGACGAGGTACTCGTGGCTCTGGAGGCCGACCTCGTCGTGGATCCGGACCGACGGGATGATCGTGCCGACCTCGGCCGCGATCTGGCGGCGCACGGCGCTGACGCGCTGCAGCAGCGAGCCGCCCGAGGACCCGTCGACCAGCGGGACGAGCCCGAAGCCGATGCACAGCTCCAGCGGGTCGAGCGAGAGCGCGTCCTGCACCTGGTCGCGAGGCGACGCCGGCACGGCGGGCAGCGCGAGCGCGGCAGCCGCCTCGTCGGCCTCGACCGCGGCGGTCGCGTCGGCGGCCTTGGCCATCGCCCGGCCGCCGAAGAAGAACAGCGCGCCGATGACCAGGAAGGGGATCTTCGGCAGGCCGGGGATCAGCGCGAAGCAGGCGATCACCGCGCCGGCGACCATCGGGGCGCGGCGCTGGGCGCCGATCTGCCCGACGACCTGCGTGCCGAGGTCGTCGCTGCTGGCGGCACGCGTGACGATGATGCCGGTGGCGACCGAGATCAGCAGCGCGGGGATCTGCGCCGCCAGGCCGTCGCCGATCGACAGCAGGGAGAAGTGCTGGACGGCCTCGCCGAACGGCCGGTGCTGCATCAGGACGCCGACCACGATGCCGCCGATGAGGTTGATGCTCGTGATGAGCACCGCCGCCATCGCGTCGCCCTTGACGAACTTCGAGGCGCCGTCCATCGCGCCGTAGAAGTCGGCCTCCTCGGAGATCTCGCGGCGGCGGCGGCGCGCCTCCTCCTCCGTGATCTGCCCGGCGTTGAGGTCGGCGTCGATCGCCATCTGCTTGCCGGGCATCGCGTCGAGCGTGAAGCGCGCGCCGACCTCGGCGACGCGGCCCGCGCCGTTGGTCACCACGACGAACTGGATGACCACCAGGATCAGGAAGACGACCAGGCCGACCACGACGTTGCCGCCGACGACGAAGTGGCCGAAGGCCTCGACCACGTGGCCGGCGTCGCCGTGCAGCAGGATCAGCCGCGTGACGCTGACGTTGATTGCCAGGCGGAACAGCGTGGTGATCAGCAGCAGCGCCGGGAAGACGGAGAAGTCGAGCGCCTTCTTGACGTAGAGCGTCGTGACCACGATCGCCAGCGCGCAGGAGATGTTGAGGGTGATCAACAGGTCCAGCAGCATCGGCGGCAGCGGGATGATCAGCATCACCACGACCAGGACCACGACGCCGGCGGCGATCAGGTCGGTGTACTTGCCCAGCTTGGCGAAGACGTTCATCGGTTCGGGTTCCTAGGCGGCCAGCCGGCGACGGCCGGCGACGCGGTAGACGTAGGCCAGGATCTGCGCCACGGCCTGGAAGAGCTCTTCCGGGATCTGCTGGCCGACCTCGACCGAGCCGTGCAGCGACCGCGCCAGCGGCGGGTCGGGCACGATCGGCACGCCGGCCTCGGCGGCCAGCTCGCGGATGCGCAGGGCGATCAGGTCCTGGCCCTTGGCGATGACGATCGGGGCGGCCGAGTGCCCGTCGTACTTCAGGGCGACCGAGAAGTGCGTGGGGTTGGTGACGATGACGTCGGCGGTCGGGACGTCGGCCATCATGCGGGCCCGGGCCTGCTCGCGCTGGCGCTGGCGGATGGCGCCCTTGACCTCGGCCGGGAGGTCCTGGCCCTTGGACTCGTCCTTGACCTCCTGCTTCTCCATCTTCAGCGACTTCTCGTGGTTGTAGCGCTGGTAGATGTAGTCGACGACGCCGATGAGCAGGAACGCGAACGCGGCGCGCTTGGCGATCGACTTGACGAGCGTCGCGATCGCGCCGCCGAACTGCAGGGGCGACATGCCGACCATCGCGGCGTAGTCGCCGATGTGGGGCAGCAGCGCGCTCAGGACGACCCAGCCGACGACGCCGAGCTTGACCAGGTTCTTGAACAGCTCGACGAGACCCTCCTTGCCGGCGATGCGCTTGAGTCCCGGCTTGGGGTTCAGCCGCTTGAAGTCCGGCTTGAGCGCCTTGGTCTTGGGCCGGATGCCGACCTGGGCGACGTTGATGATGATCGCCGCCGCCGCGCAGGCGCCGACGACGGGGGCCAGGCACGAGACGGCAGTGCCGCCCGAGGAGAGCAGCAGCTCGCCGATGGTGTTGATCGTGACCGGGTCGCGCCCGCCGCCGGCCGCCAGCGCGTCGTGCACGCCGTTGCCGAGGCGCTGCGCGGTCGCCGGGCCCGTCGCGCCGAGGGCGAAGAGGCCGGCCAGGAGCACGACCGCGCCCGTGAGGTCCACGGACTTGGCGACCTGCCCCTTCTTGCGCGCCTCCTCGCGGCGCTTGGGGGTGGCCTTCTCGGTCTTGTCGGACTGCGACACGGCTCACGCCACCCTGAGCGTCTGGAGGGCGGCGCCGACGTCGGCCTGGAGCTGGTCGCCGATCCAGCCGGCGACGAACGGCATCGTCGCGCCGATGAGCACGAGGCCGATGACGACCTTGGCCGGCAGGCCGACCTGGAAGACGTTGAGCGACGGGACGACGCGCGTGATGACCCCGAAGGCGGCGTCCGTGAGGATCAGCGAGAGGAGCACCGGGCCGGCGACCTCGATGGCGCTGGCGAAGATCTGCACGAAGGCGGCGCCGGTGCCGGCGACGAGGTGCCCGAGCGACGGGTAGTCCAGCAGGCCGACGATCTCGTAGGTGCGCGCGAGGCCGCTGATGACCCAGGCGTCGCCGCCGATGGCGATGAACACCATCAACCCGATCATCGAGTACGCGGTGCTCAGGACCGCCGACTGGTTGCCGTTGACCGGGTCGACCAGGCCGCCGTAGGAGAAGCCGATCGTGGTGTCCAGCAGCGAGCCGGCGACGGCCAGCGCGGCAAAGGTCGCGGCCAAGGCGTAGGAGAACGCGGCGCCGATCAGCAGCTCCTTGGCGATCAGCGAGCCGATGCCGAGCACGTCGGTCGGCAGCGCCGCGTGGCCCGCGGTGACGACCGGCGACAGGCCGATGGACAGCCCGATCGCGCAGATCCCGCGCACGCGCATCGGCACCAGCTTGCTCGAGAACAGCGGGGCCAGCAGGAACAGCGGCGAGATCCGGGCCAGGACGAGGAAGAACGACAGGACGCGCTGCGCCCCGAACTCCGAGATCAGCTGCTGCGCCGACGTCTGGAGCTGCGGTCCCACCTACCCCACCATGCTCGGGATCGACGTCCACAGGTCGGACGTGTAGGAGAGCAGCTGGTTGAGCATCCACGGGCCGCCGATCACCAGGACGGCCGCCATGGCCAGCACCTTGGGGATGAAGGCCAGGGTCTGCTCCTGGATCTGCGTGACGGCCTGGATGATCGAGATCAGCACGCCGACCAGCAGGCCCACGCCGAGCAGCGGGAGGGAGATCTTCAGCGCCAGGCTCATGGCCTGGGTCGCGAGGGAGACGACGACGTCCTGGTTCATCAGTGAAAGGACTCCACGAGCGATTGGGTGACGAGATCCCAGCCGTCGACGAGGACGAAGAGCAGGATCTTGAACGGGAGGGAGATGAAGACCGGGGGCAGCATCATCATCCCCATGGACATGAGGGTGGAGCTGACCACCAGGTCGATGACGAGGAACGGCAGGAAGATCAGGAACCCGATCTGGAACGCCGTCTTGAGCTCGGAGATGATGAACGCCGGGATCAGGACGTAGGTCGGGACGTCGGCGCGCGTCTGCGGGCGCTTCAGCTTCGAGAGCTTCACGAACAGCGCGAGGTCCTTGGTCCGCGTCTGGCGGAACATGAACTCGCGCAGCGGCAGCTGGCCGCGCTTGAACGCCTCGGCCTGCGAGATCTGGTTCTTGGCCAGCGGGTCGATGGCGTCGGTCTTGACCTTGGTGAAGGTCGGGGCCATCACGAAGAGGGTGAGGAACAGCGCGATCCCGACCAGCACCTGGTTGGGCGGCGCGGTCGGCGTGCCCAGGCCGGTGCGGATGAAGCCGAGCACGACCAGGATGCGCGTGAAGCCGGTGACGCAGAACAGCAGCGCCGGGATCAGCGTCACGGCCCCGACGAGGATCAGCAGCTGGACGGCGTTGCTGCCGTCGGTGCTGAGGCCGTTGGTCGCGGCGAGGATCATCGCGCGGTCCGCTGCCGGAGGCGGTCGAGCGTGTCGCCGAGGGCGTAGCGGACGCGGTCGGCGGGGCCGGTGCCGCGCGGCGCGTCGTCGTCGCCGGGGTCCAGCTCCGGGTCGGCGAGGAGGCCGAGCGCCTGCGCCTCGTCCTCGGTGTAGGTCCGGATCGGCACGATGCCGTGCTCGGCGCTGCCGACCAGGACCAGCTCGCGGCCGGCGCGGATGAGGTGGACCGAGCGACCCGGGCCGAGCGGCATGCTCGCCTCGGTGCTCAGGCCGAAGCCCATGGCCCGCATGTCGTCCGACGACGACTTCTTCATCTGCCGCAGGACCCAGGTCAGGCCGTAGATGACGGCCACGACGACGGCCAGGCCGATGAAGGTCCGGGCCAGCGATCCGCTGCCGCTGCCGCCCACGTTGGCGGTGTGCGCGGCCGAGTCGGCCGGCAGGTTCAGGGCGCGCTTCTCGCCGTAGGGGTCGCTGCCGGCGGCCAGCACGGTGGCCGGCGCCAGGAGGACGCAGAGGGGTGCGACCGCGAGAGCGGCCGTGAGGGCACGATGTGGCTTCACTGTGGAGGGAACCGGTAGGTCGGGAGGGGCGACCAGCCAGACCCTTAGATCGGCCTACGGCGGGGGGACTTGAGGGACGGATCTGGACGACCGTTCTAGACGTCCGTGGCCGAACGCTCGCCCAGAGGGCGAGGTTCGGCTTGAGCGAGCTCGCCCAGGGGCTCGCTCGCCGGCCCGAGGTTGCTCAGGCCGCCTGGTCCAAGGCCGGGTCGCCGATGGCGTCCGGCGCGAAGGTCACCGGGGCGACGGCGGTGCCGGGCTCGGCGCCCATGACCTCGGTGATGCGCAGCCCGAACTGCTCGTCGATGACGACGACCTCGCCGCGGGCGATCGGCCGCCCGTTGACCAGCAGGTCGACGGGCTTGTCGGCCAGGCGGTCCAGCGTGACGACCGAGCCCTGGCCCAGGCTCATGGTCTCGCCCAGCGACATGTGGGTGCGGCCGACCTCCACGGTCAGCTCGACGGTGACGTCCGTGAGGCGCGTGAGGTCGGCGTCGGCCCCGTGGCCGGCGCCCGCGCTCGGATCGTCGGGAAGGGGGTTGAACTCGACGTCGGTCATGACAAGGGGCTCCTGATCGGCCTTACTGGATCGCGACGTCCGTGAACAGGACGTCCTCGGCTTCCACGTCGGTCTGCGTGTTGATGCGCTTGAGGATCGCGGCCTGCACCTTCAGCCGCGACTTCTCCCGCTGCAGGCGCGTCGCGCTCATGTCGGTGAGGGTGTCGGTGATGATCGAGCGGATGACCGCCTCCTGGGGCATGACGCCGTAGCCCGTGGGCGGTGCGGAGGGCGCGGAGTGCCCGCCGGCGGCCGGGGCCGCGAGGTAGCCCTCCTTGAGGACCAGCGCCGCGTTGAGCTTCGCGAAGCGCCCGCCCTTGAGGTTGATGAGGAAGTCCTTCTGCAGGATGTAGACCTCCCCGGCGATCTTGGGCTTGTGCACCGGTGCCGGCTTGGCGAGGACGAACTTGTAGACCCCTCCGAGCAGGACGAGCAGGACGGGGAGGACGATCTTGAGCTTGGACATCATGGGGTCTTGGAGAAGTCGGGCTTGATGGACGGGATGGTCGGCCCGGGACCGGCGGAGCTGGAGGCGGCGGCGTCCGTGGCGGGGACCACGCGCGGCACGAGGATCTCGACGCGGCGGTTGAGGCTGCGGCCGCCGGCGGTCGTGTTCGGGGCGATGGGATGCGACGCACCCCGGCCCGCGGCGGTCATGCGCTCCTGCGGGATGCCGTCGGCGGTGAACGTGCGGACGATCGACGCGGCGCGATCGGTCGACAGCGCGAGGTTGTCGGGGAACTGGCCGCTGGCGATCGGCTGCGAGTCGGTGTTGCCCGAGACGATGAGCTGGTGGCCGGACTGCGTGGCCAGCAGCCGCGCGACCTGCTTGAGCAGCGGCAGCGAGTCCGGGCGGACGGTGGCCGCGCCGCTGTCGAACAGCAGGTCGTCGGTCAGCAGCCGGATCACGAGACCCTCGTCGGTGATCGTGGTCTTGATCTTGCTCGAGAGGCCCTTGGCCGCCGCGGCGCTGTCGAGCTTCTGCTTGAGCTTGCGGAACTGGTCCTGCTCGGCGGCCTTGGCGGCGGCGGCCTCGGTCGCCGTCTGCTTGGACGACGGCTTGGGCGACGGCTTGGGCGTCGCCCCGGCCACGTAGGGCTGCAGGTTCGACAGCGGCGGCGCCGAGGACGGCGTGACGACGTCGGAGGCGCCGCCGGCCTCCATGATCGACTTGCCGCCGGTCATGACCTTGCCGGAGAAGGCCTCCTGCAGCGAGTGCTGGAGGCCCTCGAACTTCGACGTGTTGACCGACGAGATCGAGAACAGCACCATGAACAGCGCCATCAGCAGCGTGATCATGTCGGCGTAGGTGAGCAGCCAGCGCTCGTCGGTCTCGGACTCCTCCTCGCCGCCCCGGCGCCTGCGGCCGCGCGCCACGGCTAGGCCACCGCGGGCTCGGGAGCGCCCTTGAGGCCCTCGGCCTTGGGCTCGGCGGCGCGCTCGCGCTCGCCGGGCGGGACGAAGCTCATCAGCTTCTCGGCGACGACCCGGGGGTTGTCGCCGGCCTGGATCGAGAGGATCCCCTCGAGCAGGAGCGTCCGCTCCTCCATCTCCTCCTCGCTGAGCGCCTTCAGGCGGCTCGCGACGGGGAGGAAGACGACGTTGGCCATGCCGACGCCGAGCAGCGTGGCGATGAAGGCGCCGGAGATCGCCGGGCCGAGGATGGCCGGGTTGGAGAGGTTCTCCAGCACGTGCACCAGGCCCATGACGGTGCCGATGATGCCGATGGTCGGCGAGAACCCGCCGGCGGACTTGAACACCTCGGCGCCCGCCTTGTGGCGGGCGTGCATCGCGTCCATCTCGGTCTCGAGGATCTCCCGCAGCATGTCGGGGTCCGTGCCGTCGACGACCAGCTGCAGGCCCTTGCGCGTGAAGGCGTCGTCGATCGCCTCGACCTCGCTCTCGAGCGCCAGGAGCCCGTCCTTGCGCGCCCGCTCGGCGAAGCCGACCATCTCCCCCACGCGGCCGGCCAGGTCGGCCGGCTCTGAGGAGAAGGCCTTCTTGTAGAGGCCGGGGATCAGCTTCATCCGCTCCATCCCGACCGCAGCCAGCGTGGCTCCCCCGGTGCCGGAGAAGATGATCACGATCGCCGGGATGTTGATGAAGGCGGCCGGGCTGGTGCCTTCCATGACGGCGCCACCCAGGATGCCGAGGGCGGCGACGACGATGCCGATTGCGGTTGCAGCCTTCATGGGGATCTCTCCCATGATCGGCGGCAGACCGTCGATCTTCAGGCGGCGGTCGGATCCGCGGACGCCTCAGCGGGCGCCGAGCGCGAGCAGCGGCTCGTAGTCGCGCGAGAGCTGGGCCTCCAGGTCCTCCCACTCGTCCTCCGAGAGCGCCTCCCGGAGCACCGCGAACACGGTGCGGACGTGGCGCTCGGCCACGTCACGGTCGACGCCCATGCTCACGGCGACGCGCGCCACGAACTCGTCGGCGGACATCGCGGTGGCCGCCCGGCGCTCGGCCAGCCCGCGCCGCAGCGCGGGCCGCACCGAA
>JAOPZP010000356.1 GCA_025964055.1 Conexibacter sp. | reverse complement strand
AGCTTCGTCAGGCCGTCGAGGACCGAGGGGACCTGGGCGACGATCCCGTTGACGCCACCCTGGGCGGCCTTGGCGTCGGCGACGCCCTTGGCGGCGACCTTGGCGGCGGCCTTCGCGCTCTTGCCGGCGCTCGTGGCGTTCTTGGAGGCCTTCTTGATCGCGGTGTTCTGCGCTCGCTCAGGCTTGGAGATCTTGGCGTCGGCGGCCGGAGTCGCGACGAGCGCGATCGAGCCGGCCGTGACGGCCGCGGCGACCAACCGGCGGCGAAGGACTTGGGACATATGGGTTCTCCTCCCAGGAGACAGACTGATTTCTGGCGCGTTACAGCGTTGGAGGAGAACCTATGAGCAACGAGGGGTCGAAAGCAAGCGCGCTGGACGGGCGGCCCGCCGGATCACGGGGCGGCCACCGGCGTGGGCGCGCCCGGGATGGGACGGGCCTCGGGCGTGGTCGACGGCGGTGCCCGGCGTCTGCGCCGGCGGCGAAGGCCGGCGACGCCGGCCACGCCCAGGGCCGTGGCGCTCAGGAGCGTCAGCAGCTGCCCCGCCAGCATCGGCCAAGGCGCATCACCGCTGAGGGCATTGACGCATGGCGTCGCGCAGCGCGGGCGCGCGGTCGCGGTCCAGCGGCCGGCCCGATCGGTCCGGGCCACCGTGCCGACCACCAGCCCGAAGGTCTCGCGTCCGGCCAGGCGGACGTCGCCGCTCAGGCGCACCGGCGGCGACCACGCGACGGGCAGGACGAGCGGCTCGCCCACCTTGCCCTTCCCGCGGAGCGTCACGGCGTCGGCGGCGGTGAGGAGCCCCTCCGGCACCGAGCGCGTGAGCCGGAACGTCGGCGGGCCGATCGGCCGGCCGCGGACGAGGAACTGCGTCTGGACCGGGTAGGTCGTGGCCGAGAAGCTCGGTGGCGCCGCCGCGGCGCGGATGTCGCCGTGCTGCAGCGGAGCGCCCGGCGATCCCGCTTCGCTGTCGAGGACGACGAACACCGCCATCACCGCCTGCGCGCCGACCGCGACGACCAGCGCGGCGATCCCGGGGCGGCGCCAACGGCCGTTGGCGGCGGTGACCGCCACGCTGATCCCCAGAGCGATCACGATCGCCACGTACGGCACCAAGCGGTACGTGAACTGCACCGCCTGGAGAAGGCGTGGGAAGCTCGTCCACCACGTCTGGTCGACGAGCAGCACGAGCAGGCAGGCGCCGAGCGCGAGGAGGATGCCGGCGGTCGCGACGAGACGGTCCGGCGCGCGCCGCCGGGTCCAGATCAGGGCGAGCAGCGCTGCCAGGGCCCAGGCCATGGCGAGGACCGGCGGCTGGGTGTAGACCCACCGCCCCGAGTAGTGGGCGGGGATCGACGGCCACGGGCTCAGCACGTTGGCCAGCCGGACCAGCTCGGGGTTCTCGAGGAAGAGCGGTGCGTTGAGCGTGGCATCGGCCGCGTAGGTGCTCGGTCCCAGCCAGAGGTTGGGGATCAGCCATGCGCCGGTGAGGCCGACGCCCAGCGTGATCGCGAGCACGCCGAGGCTGAGCCGGCGGACCAGGCCGGAGAGCGGGAGCCCGGCCGGCGCCAGCGGCAGGAGCGCGGCGAGAAGCAGGGGAAGCAGCAGCGCGCACAGCATCAGAGAGACGTTGTGGGTGCCGGCGAGCAGGGCGCCGGAGCCGGCCAGCGCGGCGAGGGCACGGCCGCGTCCGCGCTCCGGGTGCCAGACGAGCGCGGTGAGGCCGCCGAGCATCACCGCCGCGGCGTTGACCGCCACGAACTCGGCCCAGGCGCCCCGGCCGTAGAGGTCGGCGAGCAGATACGGCGTGGTGGCGAAGACGAGCCCCGGCAGGATCGCCAGCCGCTGCGAGAGGCCGAGGTTGCGGGCGGTCCACCAGATCCCGAGGTAGCCGGCCATGAGCGCCGCGACGCTCACGGCGGCGAAGACCGGCCACGCGCCGACGACGGCCGCGGGATAGGCGAGGACCGAGAACAGGAACCCGGCGTAGAACACGAAGAACGGGTTGAACGCGGCCGTCTCGGTGTGGACGAAGAGCGTGGGAACCCCGTGGGCCGAGACGTGGGCGGTCTGGCGCTCCAGCAGCCAGAGCGCGGTGTTCCACTCCCACCAGGAGTTCTGGTGAAGGACGAAGGGCAGCGCCAGCAGGCCGACCAGGAGCGGCGGCAGGACGGTCGCGACCCGGCGCTCGGTGGCGGTCGTCATCGCGGCGCCGACGCCGCGACGGGGTGCGACGGGTCGGCGGGGTGATCGAGCGGTGGGTCCTCAGGCGCAGCGGCGCCATCGGCGACTGACGGGGCCCGCCGCCTTCGGAGCACGCCGCGCCCGGCAACCGCGATCACCATCAACGTGCTCAGGAGGGTCAGCAGGCGCCCGGCCAGCAACTGCCAGGGGGCGTCGCCCGAAAGCGCCTCGAGACACGTCGGCCCGCAGGCGGGTCCGACGGTGGCACTCCAACGGCCCGCGAGATCGGTGCGCGTGATCGCCACCACCATGTTCCCCAACTTGGTGCGGCCGGCGTCGCGGAGGTCGCCGTCGAGCCGCACGAGCGGCGACCGGACCACCGACGTGACGAGGCGCTCGCCCACCCGTCCCGTGCCGGCCATCGTGGCGTCCTTGGACGTCGCGATGGCGCTGAGCCGGAGGCCGACGCCTTCGCGAGGCTGCGGACCGCGCGGGTGCTCCAGCACGCGGAACTGGAACTGCGCGGCGATGTGGGGCGCAGAGAACGCGGGCGGCTCGGCGTCGGCGCGGACCTCGCCGTGCTGCAGGAGCGGCGCGGTCGCCAGCGTCGCCGCGGCCTTCGTGTCGACGGCGATGAAGATGCCGATGGCTCCCTGAACGCCGATCGCGGCGACGAGCGCCGCCATCAGGACCCGCCGCGCCCGGCCGCTCGGCAGCGCCGTCAGCGCGACGGCGATCGCCAGCGCGATCACCATCGCCACGTATGGCAGCAGGCGCACCGGGCTCTGCACCGCCTGCAGCAGTCTCGGGAAGCTCAGCCACCACGACGGATGGACGACGAGCGCCAGGAGGACCCCGCCGGTCGCGATCAGCGCCGTGGCCGCCGCCACGACGCGGTCGGGCGCGCGGCGCCGCGCCCAGGCGATCGTGAGCAGCGCGGCGAGCGCCCACGCCAGGGCGAGCACCGAGATCTGCGCGTAGATCGAGCCGGCGAACCCCGCCGGCACCCGCGGCCACGGCGAGAGCACGTTCGAGAGCCGGACGAGCGCGCCGCCACCGTGCAGAGTGGTGGCGCTCAGCTTCGCGCTGGCGACGTAGGTGTCGGGGCCGAGCCAGAGGTTCGGGAGCAGCCACGCCCCCGTGAGGCCGACGCCCGCGGCGATGGCGCCGAGGCCGGTTCCCAGGGCGCGAGCGCCGCCGCGCAGCCCCGCGGGCCGCGGCGCCAACGGCATCAACGCCGCGACGACGATCGGCAGCACGAGCGTGGCCATCAGCAGCGAGAGGTTGTGCGTGCCCGCCAGGACGGCCCCGCCGCCCGTCAGGGCGGCGAGCGCCCTCCCGCGGTTCCCGCCCGCCCGCCACACGAGCGACGTCAGCCCGCCCAGCACGACGGCGGCCGCGTTGGCGCCGACGAGCTCGGCCCACGAGCCGCGCCCGTACAGCTCGGTCAGCAGGTACGGGGTGGTGGCGAAGGCCAAGCCGGGCAGGATCGCCAAGCGGTGCGAGAGCCCGAGGTTGCGGGCCGTCCACCAGATCCCGACGTACCCGGCCACCATCGCCGCCGCGCAGCTGGCGGCGAACACGGGCCACGCGCCGACCACGGCGGCGGGATAGGCCAGCACCGAGAACGTGAAGCCCGCGTAGAACACGTAGAACGCGTCGAACGCCCCGCTGTCGGTGTGCAGGAACATCGTCGGGATCCCGTGCGCGGCGACGAAGTCGGTCTGGCGCTCCAGTAGCCAGAACGCCGTCGTCCACTCCCACCACGCGTTCTGGTGGAGGATGAACGGAACGGCCAGCAGCCCCACGAGCAGCGGCGGAACGAAGGTGGCGATGCGGCGCTCGGTGCCGGGCGAAGGGGGCATGGCCTGCGCCGACTGTCGCCGCCGCCCGGAGTCGGCGCCAGAGCCAAACGGCAGCGCCCGCCCGCAGCCGGTGTCCGCCCTCGCACGCTTGCCGGATCGGCTCTAGACGGCACGCGTACGCCCCGCTTATGGTCCCTCCCGGAAGGTGCGCCTGTCGCACACGCCGCCCTGCTGCCTCGCGCAGCAGGGCGCGCGACAGGCCCGTTGCGCTGTCCCAGCTGTCACGCTGCACGGCGATGCCGGATCGTCGCCTCCTGACCGCCATCGGCGCGGTCATCGCCCTGCCCATCCTCTTCGCGTCGTTCGGCGCGGGCCGGGGTGCCGGCCTGGCGATCGGCGTGGTGCTCGTGGCCGTCGGCGTCGGGTCGATGCTGGTGAGCAACGCCCGCGGCCGCGACGACCGCTGAGCCGTCAGGGCGCGCCGCAACATGCAGCATTCGTTGAACGTTGATGCGGTCGGCGGCACATCAAGCTCGGCAAGCCCGTAAGGTCGCGGCCGGCTCCATGCTCGATCCGCGCTTCATGTCCGCCCTCGGCCATCCTGCTCGCCTCCAGGCGCTCGTGCTCTTCGAGCGCCAGCCGGCGTCGGCGAGGGAGCTCTCCGAGGTGGTCGCGCTATCGCCGACGGCGACCTCGTACCACGTGCGCAAGCTGATGGAGGCCGGGCTGATCGTGCAGGTCGACACGCGCCACCGCCGCGCCTTCGAGGAGCGCGTGTGGCGCACGACGGCCACGGGCTGGTCCCAGCTCGAAGCGCTGCTGGCCGACGTGGCGCAGCGCTCCGCCGGTTCGACCTAGCCCGCTCGCGGTCAGCTCACCGGCGGGCAGAGCGGCTCCGCACCGCCTTGCCGCCGCTCGGGCCGGACCTAGGAGAGAAGACGTGACGGCGCCCTCGCGATCCGGGACCGGTGTGCGATGACCCGCTCCGGACCGGTCGTCATCGGCTTCGACGGCACGCCGGCCGCCGAGCACGCGATCCGCGAGGGAGGCCCGCTGCTGGCGCGGCGCAGGGCCGTGGTGTTGGTCGTCTGGATCCAGGGCCTCGGGTTCGAGCTGGTCACGCTCCCCGCCTCGGAGATCGGGCTGCCGCCGGCGCCCGCCGACGTCGAGACCGCGCTGGAGATCGATCGCGAGCTGCTGCGCGCTGCCGAGAGCCAGGCGCAGCGGGGCGTGGCCATCGCGCGCGAGGCCGGGCTCGACGCCGAGCCGCTGGTGGTGGCCGACGACCCGGACACCTCGGTCCACGAGACGATCGTGCGCGTCGCCGACCAGCGCGACGCCGCAGCGATCCTCATCGGCACCCACGGCCACGGGCCGATCAGCGAGCTGCTGCTGGGCGCCACCACACGCGGCGTGCTGCGCCGGGCCAGCGTGCCGGTGGTCGTGGTGCGCCACGCCGGCTCCGACCGCTCCTAGCCAGCCAATCTCGCGCGCGCACGCAACTGACAGTTGCGGACAAATCTACCAAAAGCTCAAACCGCGGAAGCGGAGGCCGATGACTCGGGTGTCAACGCCGGGGCACGACCCGGGCGACCTACGGAAGGGGAACCCAATGAGGAACAAGCCGAGAAGCATCGTCGCAGGACTCGTCGTCATCGGCGCGCTTGCCGCCGGCGGTGCTGCATTCACCGCGGCCAACGTGATCCCGGACACCGTGATGGGCTTCGGCACGTCGACCATCACGGGTGCGACGGCCACCTCGCTGACCTACACGCGGAGCGCCGACGGCAGCACGATCACCGCCGCGACCCTCGTGTTCACCGGCGACATCAGCACCAAGACGGTGCAGGCTGGTTTCAACACCAACGCGCTCGAGAACTGCGCTGCCGGCACCTACGCCTCGCCGAGCACGACGGTGGTCTGCACGTTCGGCACGGCTCAGCCGACCGCCAGCGCCAGCACGTTCAACGTGGCGGTCAGCTAGGCAAGCCCGGCCGGCAGTGGGGACGGGCCGTCGATGCAGACGGGCCGTCCCCGCAACCGCCGCGTCGCCAGGCGACCGAGGGGAGCAGGAGGACTGATGCGACATCAGCGCACGCGCCTGCTCACGGGCGTCGCGGTCCTGCTCCTCGCCGTCGCCTGGCTCGTGGTGGGCCCCGCAGGACTCGGTGGAACGACGACCTATGTCACGACACACGGCATCAGCATGGAACCGCGGTTCCACACCGGCGATCTCGCGCTGGTGCGACGTGCTGGCGAGTATCGGGTCGGGGACGTCGTCGCGTACCGGAGCTCGGTGCTGCACAGCATCATCCTGCACCGCATCATCGGCCGCGACGGCGACCGCTACGTCTTCAAGGGCGACAACAACGACTTCGTCGACCCCGTCCACCCGCCCCGTGCCGAGCTCATCGGCAGGCTGTGGCTGCGGGTCCCGCATGGCGGCTCGGTGCTCGCCTGGATCCACACGCCCATCATCGCCGCGCTCCTGTGCGGCGGCGTCGGAGTGCTGCTGCTGTTCCCCGCGCGAACGCGGCGGCGTCGCAGCCGTCGCCGGGGCGCAGCGCCACCTCGTCCTCGAGGAGCGCCCGCGGTGACCGGGCGACCCAACACGATCAGCAACCCGAACGTCCAGATGATCCTCACGGGCTGCGCCGCGGTCTCGGTGCTCTGCGTCGCCGTCGGTCTGCTGGCGTGGACGCGCCCGGCCACGAGCGCGGTCGCCGGCAAGATCGCCTACACCCAGAAGGTCCGGTTCTCCTATCGCGCCGACGCGCCGGCCGGTGCCGTCTACCCGAGCGGGACGGTCAGGACCGGCGACCCGATCTTCCTGCGCCTGGTGCGGCGCGTCCGCGTCAAGGTCGCCTACCGCCTCGCCTCCGCCGCCCCGAGCAAGCTGTCCGGGACGCAGGAGGTCCTCGTCCGGCTCACCAGCCCGACCGGCTGGCGCCGCACCATGCAGCTGCAGCCGCCGACGGCGTTCACGGGGTCGAGCACCAGCGCCTCGGTCGTCCTGGACCTCGACAGCCTGCAGGCGCTGATCCACCATGTGGAGACGCTGATCGGCGCTCCGTCGGGCGCCGCGTTCACCGTCGAGGTCGTCCCGCGCGTGCACGTCAAGGGGACGCTCGACGGCGAGCCGCTCGCCACGCGCTACGACGCGCCGCTGACCTTCCAGCTCGATCCGCTGCAGCTGCGGTCGGGCGCCGGTGGCGCCGGACCCGCGACCGCCAAGGGCTTCGCTCCCAGCCTCAGCGGGAGCGTGGCGACCACCGCCCGCACCCCGAACCGGCTCAGCGTCGGCGGCCTTGGCCTGTCCGTCGGCACCGCTCGCTGGGGCGCGATGCTCGTGTTCCTGCTCGCCCTCGGAGCCGCGCTGCTCACCGCGCTGCGCGAGCGCCGCCGGCCGACGGATCTCGCCTCGCAGATCCAAGGCCGCTACGGACACCTCATCGTTCCGATCGCGGCGATCATGCACGACCCGACCAAGCCCGTCATCGACGTGACGAGCATCGATGCGCTGGCCCAGATCGCCGAGCGCAGCGAACGCGTGATCCTGCACCACCATCGCATCGGGGCCGAGAGCTACCTGGTCGACGACGACGGGACCCTGTACCGGTACCAGCCGCGGACGTATCTGCATGAGGTCCCCGCGGCGGCGTGACAGCTGCGGCGAGCGAGCACCTAGGGCCGGCGTCGAGCAGGCGGCTCAGCTCGCCTCCTCATCGCGGTCGTCCGTGCGTCCTCCCCCGATGGCGGCCTTGAACTCGCGCAGGCCGCTGCCGAGGCTGCGGCCCGCTTCGGGCAGGCGCTTGGGTCCGAGGACCAGGAGCGCGATGACGGCGATGACGAGCATCTCCGGGAATCCGATGGGCATGGCGTGTCGCTTTCGTTGGAGGCTGAGAACGGACTGAGAGGCGTGGCGGCCAGGGGCCGCCGCGTGCTACCGCAGCGCATGCGCGGTGCCCCCGCCCGCGACGTGCACGACGTCGGCCAGCGTCGCCATGGAGTTGTCGCCGGGCGTCGTCATGGCGAGCGCGCCGTGGGCGACGCCGTACTCGAGCGCCTCCCGGACGGGGAACCCCGAGAGCAGGCCGTAGATGACGCCGGCGGCGAATGCGTCGCCGCCGCCGACGCGATCGAGGATCTCGAGATCCGCGCGCGGCAGGGACTGCGCGACCTCGCCGTCGGCGTAGCAGACGCCGCCCCAGCTGTGGGTCGTCGCGCTCTTGACCACGCGGAGGCTGCTGGCGATGACGGCGATGTTCGGGAAGCGCTCGACCACCCGGCCGCACAGCGCGGCGGAGGTCGCGGCGGCGGGCCAGGACGACGCGGCGTCGTCGAATGCGACGTCCTCCCCGAGGACGGCGCGGAGGTCGTCGGGGCCGCCGAAGAGGACGTCGGCGAGGCCGACCAGACGCCGGTTGACGTCCATCGCGCCGTCGTGACCGCCGAGGGCCTGCCACAGCGACGGGCGGTAGTTGAAGTCATACGAGACGACGACGCCGGCCGCGCGCGCGGCACGCATCGCCTCTTCGGCCACCTCGGCTGTCCCCTCCGACAGCGCCGCGAAGATGCCGCCGGTGTGCAACCACCGCGCGCCCTCGTGCTCGAAGATCGCGGCCCAGTCGATGTCCCCGGGTCGCAGCTGGGAGACCGCTGTGCCGCCGCGGTCCGAACACCCCACCGGGCCGCGGACGCCGAACCCGCGCTCGGTGAAGTTGAGGCCGTTGCGCACCGCGCGGCCAGTGCCGTCGTAGGGCGCCCAGCGGATGTGCGACGCGTCGACCGCCCCCTGGTGGACCAGGTCCTCGATGAGGCGGCCCACGGGGTTGTCGGCCAGGGCCGTCACCACGGACGTGCGCAGGCCGAAGCACTGGCGCAGGCCACGTGCGACGTTGTACTCGCCGCCCCCTTCCCAGACGTCGAACCTCCGCGTCGTCGTGATGCGCCGTTCGCCGGGGTCGAGGCGCAGCATGATCTCGCCGAGCGCGACGAGGTCCCAGCCGGCCGCCTCCCGCGGGCGGAGCCGCAGCAGCTCAGCCACCGGCGCGAACCTCGGCGACGAGCGCGACCGCCTCGCGGGCGAGCTCCTCGATCCGGTCGAACCGCTGCGCCGCCATCAGCTCCCGGCGCACCATCCAGCTCGCTCCGCAGGCCACCACCTGGGGTAAGCGCAGGTACGCCGCGACGTTCGACGGGCTCACGCCCCCGCTGGGCAGGAACCGGACGTCGGGGAACGGTCCGGCGAGCGCCTCGAGGAAGCCCGTGCCGCCCATCGCCTCCGCGGGGAAGAACTTGACGACGCTCGCCCCGGCGCGCCCTGCGGCGGCCAGCTCGTTCGGGGTGCAGGCACCCGGCACGACGAGCACGCCGGCCGTGTGGCAGAGCGCGATCACGTCCGGGTCGGTGACCGCGGAGACGACGAACTGGGCGCCGGCGTCGATGACGCGTTGCGCATCGCCGACGGAGCGGACGGTGCCGGCGCCGATCAGCGCATCGGGATGAGATGTCCTGAGCGCTCCGATCGCCTCGACGCCGGCGGCCGTCCGCAGGGTGATCTCGGCGGTCGGCAGGCCGCCGGCGGTGAGTGCGTCGAGCAGGCGCTTGGCGGCCTCGACCGTGTCGACCTCGACGACCGGGAGGACCCCGTGGTCGCCGAGGCGGCCGAGGGTGTCCTGCTGACGGCCGTCGTCGACCGGCTCGGGAGGGCGTTGATCACTTGTGCTTGACACGAGATCGACGCTAGCTAATACTGCCGAGAAATGGAAGGCCATTCCACTGTACGGAACGGGATGCGGCAACCCAAGCCGCGGCATCGCCCTGGCCCGGGGGAGGTGACGGCGCTCGAGCGGGGCATCCGCGTGCTCGAGGCCGTCGTCGACGGCGGCCCGGCGATCGCGCTCGGCGACATCGCGGCGGCCGTCGAGCTGCCCAAGTCGACCGTCCACCGGCTGCTGCACACGTTCGTTGCCACGGGCTACCTCGAGACCAGCGAGGGCGGCACGTATCGCGCCAGCGCGGGCCTCCTCGCGCTGGCCGGCCGGATCGTCGAGTCGGTGAACTACGCGGGCCTCGCCGGGCCGGCCCTGCGGGAGCTCCAGCAGCACACCGTCCACACGGTCCACTTCGGCGTTCTCGACGGTCGTGTCGCGGTGTACGTCGAAAAGCTGCAAGGGCGCCGCCCCTACGAGATGACCTCGCGCGTCGGACACACGATGCCGCTGCACTCGTCGGCGATCGGCAAGTCGATCCTGGCCTTCCTGCCGCCGCGGGAGCGGGACGAGCTGATCGGCCAGATCAAGCTCGAGCGGTGGACCGACACGACGATCACGTCGCGGCGCGCGCTCGACGCCGAGCTGAAGGACATCCGCGCTCGATGGTGGGCGCTGGACGACGAGGAAAACCAGAAAGGGATCCGCTGCGTGGGCACACCCGTCTTCAACCACACCGGTCGGGTGATGGGCGCGATCAGCGTCTCGGCACCGGCCTTCGACTTCACGCTCGACGACGTGGCGGCGATCACGCCGGTGCTGCGCGCGGCGGCCGCGAGGGTCTCCGCCGCGCTCGGGGCGCCCTCAGAGCTGCCGGCCGACGACCCGGCGGCGGGCCGATGAGCGGCATGCCCGCGGCGGATGCCGCGGCCCCGCTCACCGACCGCCGGATCATCCTCAGCGCTGAGGGCCTCTCCAAGCACTACGGGCAGGTGACCGCGCTCGACGACGTCTCGCTGGCCATCGGCGAAGGCGAGATCGTCGCGCTCGTCGGGGACAACGGCGCGGGCAAGTCCACCATGATCTCCATCCTCACCGGGCTGGTGCAGCCGGATGCGGGGGTCCTGCGGCTCGACGGCGAGGAAGTCCTCATCGAGAGCCCGCGGCACGCGCAGGAGCTCGGGATCGCGACCGTCTTCCAGAACCTCGCGCTGGTCAACCAGCGCGAGGTGGCCGCCAACCTCTTCCTCGGACGCGAGCCGACGAAGTTCGGCTTCATCGTCGACCGGCGCCGCATGGTCGAGCAGGCGGCCGAGGCCGTCCAGCGGCTGCGCGTCGGGCTGCCCAACGTCCGCGCGCTGGCCGGGGACCTCTCCGGGGGCCAGCGCCAGGCGGTCGCGGTGGCGCGGGCGATCGTCGGCGGGGGCCGCGTGCTGCTCATGGACGAGCCGACCGCGGCACTCGGCGTGCGCGAGACGCGCCGCGTCATCGAGTTCGTCAAGGAGCTGCGTGCCCAGGGCATGTCGATCCTCCTCATCAGTCACAACATGCAGGACGTCTTCGAACTGGCGGACCGCGTGGTGATCTTCCGGCAAGGCAAGAAGGTGGGTGAACGCGTGATCAGCGAAACCTCGATGGACGAGGTCGTGGGTCTCATCGTCGGCAACAGCTACGGGAGCGAGGCATGAGCGCCGACGCCCTCTCGCCGCGGACGGCCGAGCCCGCGCGCGGCAGCGGCAGCAGCGGCAGCCGGCCGCTGCGCCAGGTCCTGCTGCAGCGGGAGGCGGGGCTCGCGTTCGTCACGATCGCGGTGTTCGCGTTCTTCTCGCTGTCGGCGCCGCACTTCTTCGGACTGGCCAACGTGTACGACATCGCGCGCGTGACGACGTACACGCTCATCGTCGCGGTGCCGATGACCTACCTCTTCATCGCCGGCGAGTTCGACATGTCGGTCGGCCCGAGCTTCGCGTTGTGCAACGTCTTCATGGCGCTGCTCGTCGCCGACCACGGGGTCAACCCGTGGCTTGCGGCGCTCGCGGCGATCGGGCTCGGGATGACGATCGGCGCGGTCAACGGCTTCGTGACGACCGTGATCGGCGTGCCGTCGTTCATCGTGACGCTCGGCATGCTCAGCGTGCTGAGCGGCATCGCGCTGGTGGTCACCGGCGCGACGGCGGTCCCCATGCCCGACGGCATCCAGTCGAGCTTCTTCTCTGCGACCAACGGCATCATCGGGCCCCTCGGCGACCTGCCGGTCTCGATCCTCTGGGGCCTGGCGGTCGCGCTGATCGGCGCGTGCTTCCTGCGCTACACGCGCTTCGGCTACCACGTCTACGCGACCGGCGGCAACGCCGACGCCGCCCGGGCGGCCGGCATCAGCCCGCGCAAGGTCAAGTTCCTCTGCTTCGTCCTGACCGGCGCCGCCTGCGGCCTGGTCGGCGCCCTCCAGGCCGGCTGGCTCAAGGAGGGCGACCCGACGATCGGGTCGGACTTCACCCTGCTCGTCATGGCCGCCACGATCATCGGCGGCGTCGCCCTCACCGGCGGGGCGGGAAGCGTCTCCGGCACGCTGCTGGGCGCGTGGATCATCGGCATGCTCGCCAACGGCCTGATCCTCCTGGGCGTGGAGTCCAACTGGAACAAGTTCTTCAACGGCGTGATCATCGTGCTCGTGGCGAGCGGCGAGTTGGCGCTGAAGAACAAGGACCGGCTGCGGGGAATGCTGCGGACGTTGCCGCAGCGCCTCGGCCAGTCGGGCCCCGCGCGGTTCCGCTCGCGGACGTAGGCCGCCGCAGCACAGCACGGACCTGCTCCCAGCGGAGCGTCCGACACGGAGCAGTGACGACGTGCCTCCGCCGAGGCGCAGCCCCAGCCCATGCACGAACAGGAGAGACAACCAATGAGCGAAGTCGATGATGTGACCACGAGCGACGCGCCGGGACGCGGGCCGAAGGTGACCCGCGCCGGACTGCTGGCCTCAGCAGGGCTCGGGGCCCTGTCGCTGGCCGCGCTGGGGTGTGGCACCGACTCCAAGGCGCAGACGACGACCGGGCCGGCCACGGGCAACGGGCTCGGGCCGAAGCGCAAGGCGCTGTGGGCGATCGACCAGGTGGCCGCCTGGCAGATCCCGATCGACGTGGGCTTCCACGACGCCGCCGCCCTGCTCGGCTGGGAGTACAAGAAGACCGCGACGGGCAGCGCCGCCTCCACCGCGAAGACCACCGTCGACTCGATGCAGCGAGCCGTGCTCACCAAGCCCGACGTGATCTTCGCCGACTGGTGGTACAAGCCGCAGGCCGCCGCCTTCGCCGACATCACCCGGCAGGGCATCTTCACGATGGCCATCGAGTCCGATGCGTATCCGAAGGAGCGCGAGAAGCTCGGGCTTGCCTACGTCGGCGTCGACAACCACCTCAGCGGCCTGACCCTGGCCACGCGCCTGGCCGAGGACCTCGTCAAGAAGGGGAAGCGGGACGGCGTCTTCGTGTCGGGCATCCCGTATCCGGGGGCGATCAACCTCCAGATCCAGGACAAGGCCATCCGGGAGGGCTTCTCGCAGTACAACGCCGCCAACGGCACGTCGTTCAGCGTCGAGAGCTTCGAGGACAAGGCGGACTCCGACGTCGCCGCCGCGTCGGGCCTCTGGCGGGCGAAGATCACGCAGCTCGGCGACAAGTTCGTCGGCGGCACGAGCGGGTCCGACAACTTCGCCTCGATCATCACCGAGGTGATGAAGACCACCAACCGCAAGCCGGGGGACGTCGTCCTCGGGGCCTTCAGGGCGGCGGAGGCCACGCTGCGGGGCATCCGCGACGGCTGGATCGCCGCGTCATCGGACCAGTCCTACTACCCCGCCGGCTTCGTCTCCACGATCTACGCCTGGATGGCGATCGAGTGCAACGTCGCGCCGCTGGACTACCAGACCGGCGGCGACCTGATCGACAAGAGCAACCTGGCGCTCATCAACAAGCGCGAGGCCCGGATCACCGCCATGGCCAAGAAGTACAAGATCAAGGCGGCCTAGCTTCACCGCGGCGGGCGTGGGCGCTTCGCTGCTCCTCCGCAGACGCCCACGTCCCGCCTTCCCTCTTCCCCAACCACGCCACACAAGGAGTACCGAATGACGAATGGTCCGCGTCCGCGGCGGCTTGGCCCACCGCCGCTTCCCCACGCCGAAGAGCGCCTGGCGATCGGGCTCGGCTCGGGCAGCTCACTGGATGGCATCGACGCCGCCCTGGTCGGCATCACCGGCTCGTGCGAGTCGGCGAAGGTCGACCTCAAGCACTTCGTGTGCCTGGAGTTCGACGACGAGACGCGCGCGAAGCTGCTCGAGCTCTTCGAGTATGAGAAGTCCACCATCGACAAGCTCGTCGTCATGCACGCCGTCATGGGCGAGCTGTTCGCGGAGGCAGCGCTCAAGGTCGCCGAGGAGCACGGCACGCCGATCGCCGACGTCGACGTCATCGGCATCTGGGGCCAGATGATGTACCACATGCCCACGCACAACCTGCCGTTCGAGTGGCGCGGGCGCAAGCTCGGCTCCAGCATGCAGATCGGCGACCTCAACCGCGTTGCCGTGCGCACCGGCGTGACGACGATCGGCGACGGCGCCAACGCCGACATCTCGTCGGGTGGCAACGGATCGCCGACGCCGGCGCTGCTGGACTACTCGCTCTACCACCACGCGGAGCTCAACCGCGCAGTGCAGAACGTCGGCGGGATCGGCAACTTCAACTTCATCCCGGCGGGCGGCGGCATCGACACCGTCGTCGGCATGGACACCGGCCCGGGCGTCATGGTCATCGACGCGCTCGTGCGGCACTACACCGACGGCGCCGAGCTGTTCGACCGCGGCGGCGAGCGCGCAGGGCGCGGCACGGTCAGCCAGACGCTGCTCGACGAGCTGATGCAGGAGCGCTACATCCAGATGCCCGCGCCGAAGGCCGCGGGGCGCGAGCAGTACGGCAGCCACTGGGTGCGCCAGATCATCGCGCGCTCCGAGGAGCTGGGGCTCGGCGTCGAGGACGTCCTCGCGACCGCCACGATGCTCACCGTCGAGTCGACGGCCATCAACCTCGAGCGCTGGGCGCTGCCGTCGGCCACCGGCTCGGGCAAGCTCGACGAGATGGTCGTCGGAGGCGGCGGGGCCATGAACCTCACGATGCTCCGGATGTTTGCCGACCGCCTGGACTGCAAGGTCTCGACGCACGACGACTACGGCAATCCGGCCTTCGCGATGGAGGCGATGATCGAGGCGCTGACCGCCTACGAGACCTACATCGGCCACACCAACCACATCCCGTGGCACTCCGGGGCGGGATCGTCGGTGTTCGCGGGACTGGTCGCCCCCGGCTACAACAAGCTCCCGCCGCGGCAAGCCGAGGGCTGGCGGCCGGAGGGGACCGCCCAGGAGCCGGTGCGTGCGTGACGATGCCGACCGCTGATGACACCGCGCGCTCGTCGACGACGAGCGCGCGGCCGGCGGGGCCGTTCGCCGGGGTGGCCTTCGACCTCGATGGCACTCTGGTGAACACGCTGCCGGCGATGGAGCTCAGCTGGAACGCGATCCTCGCGCCGGTCATCGGACGCGCGATCCCGGCGCAGGAGATCGTCGGCACGCTCGGCCCGCACCTGATCGAGATCGTCCGCGGCTACGAGCCCGACGACGCCGAGGCCCTGACGGCCGCGCTCGCGGCCCACTACCGGTCGATCTTCCTGACCACCTCAGAGCTCTACGACGGCATCGTCGAGCTCGTGACGGGACTCGCCGGCCGCGGCGTCGCCCTCGGGGTCGTGACCTCCATGGACGCCGGCGCACGACCGTTGCTGGAGCATCTCGGGCTGTTGCAGCACTTCTCGACGGTCGTCACCTGCGACGACGTCGCGCACCTCAAGCCCCATCCCGAGCCGGTCCTGGCCGTCGCTGCGGGGCTCGGCGTCGCACCTGCGGAGCTGCTGGTCGTCGGCGACAGCCCCGTCGACATGGTGGCGGCCCGCGCCGCGGGCGCCGTGGGGGGCGCCGCGCTGTGGGGCTTCTCGGGGCGCAAGGCCGAGTCCGAGGCCGCGTGGCTCTTCGACGCGCCGGTCGACGTCCACGACGCGTGGACTCGTCGATGAAGCGGGTCCTGGTGACCGGCGCCGCGGGCCAGCTCGGGCGCGAGGTCGTCGCGCACTTGGCCGACCGTGGGATCCCGGTCACCGCCCTCGAGCTCCGCGAGCCGGGTGACCTCCCGGTCGACCGCGTCGTCGTCGGCAGCGCGAGCGACGTGGCGGCCGTGCGCCGGGCCCTCGACGGCGCGGACGCCGTCATCCATCTCGCCGCCCTCCGCGAGCCCTCGCTCGGAACGGCGGAGGAGGTGTTCGTCGGCAACACGAGCGCGACCTTCACCGTCCTCGAGCAGGCGGCCCGCGCCGGTGTGCGACGGGCGGTGGTGGCCAGCAGCTACGCGCTCATCGGCCTGCCGTTCGCCACGCGCGTGCGCCACCCGGCATACCTGCCCATCGACGAGGACACCCCACCGCAGATCGAGGATCCGTATGCGTTGTCCAAGCAGGTCGACGAGCTGGTCGGTCAGATGATGTGGTGGCGGCACGGCCTGTCGGTCTGCGCGCTGCGCTTCCCGTTCCTCGGCGGCCTCGAGACGGAGCTGCCGGAGCGGGCGCGTGCGATCACGCGCGACCTGGCGCTCGGGGCGACGGAGATGTGGGCCTACCTCGAGACGCGCGACGGCGCGTCGGCGTGCGTCGCCGGGCTGACCGAGCCGGCTCCTGGGTTCCACGTCGTGGGCCTCGCGGCGCCCGAGACGCTGGTCCCGTATCCGACCGCCGACCTGCTCGACGTCTTCCACCCCGACGTGCCGCGCCGCAGGGCGTTCGTCGGTCGCGCCGCGGCGGTCGACGCCTCCCGGGCGCGAGCGCTCCTGAACTGGGCGCCGGAGCACCTCTGGACCACCGACGAGCGCGCGCTCGACCGGCATGCGCTCGACGCGGCGGGGCGATGACCTCGGTCCTCGAGGCTGCGCTCCTGGCCGACGTCGCCGCCGAGCTCGGGGAGGCGCCGGCGTGGGACGCCGAGCGCGAGGTCCTGTCGTGGGTCGACATCCTCGCCGGACGGGTCCACGTCACCTCCGCCGGTGGCGAGGAGCTGCGCCGGTACGACGTCGGCCACGCCGTCGGGGCCGCGCTGCCCGCGGCGGACGGCGGCTTCCTGCTCGCTGACGCCCGCGGGTTCACGCGGCTCGCCGAGGACGGTGCTGCCGAAGACGTCCTCGACCTTCTCGCGAGCACCCCCGGGATCCGCTTCAACGACGCCAAGTGCGACCCCGCCGGGCGCGCGTTCGCCGGGTCGGTGGCTGAGGACTCGGCGCCGGTGGGCCGGCTCTACCGGCTCGACGGTGGCCCGGAGGCGACGCCGGTCCTGTCGGGTCTGACGATGGCCAACGGCCTTGGGTGGAGCCCCGACGCGCGCACCATGTGGTTCGCCGACTCGGCCAGGCCCTGCGTGACCGGGTACGCATACGACCTCGAGTCCGGCGTGCTGGGCGCCGTCGAGTCGGTCATCGAGCTGCAGGAGACGGGTGGCGTGCCCGACGGGCTGTGCGTCGATGACGACGGCTGCGTCTGGGTCGCGCTGTGGGATGGGGGTGCCGTGCACCGCTATGCCCCCGACGGCAGGTTGGACAGCGTCGTGCGCCTGCCCGTGCAACAGGTCACGAGTTGCACGTTCGGCGGTGCCGATCGCTCCACGCTGTTCATCACGACGTCCTGCTGGGAGATGGCCCCGCAGCAGCGGCGGATGCAGCCCGGCGCGGGTGGCATCTTCGTCGTAGAGACCGGCACGACGGGGCCTGCGGCGACGCCGTGGCGCGACTCGGAACACGACAAGAGCAGGAAGGCTGACGATGGACGATCACATGTTGGGTGACGGCGAGCCGATGTGGCCGGCGGTGCCGAGGCCGTGGGCGCCCACGCGCGGCATGGAGCCGATCACGATCACCGACGTCAAGGCTTTCTGCACCGCGCCGGACGGCGTACGGCTCGTGGTGGTCAAGGTCGAGACGAGCGACGCGGGCCTCTACGGGCTCGGCTGCGCGACGTTCACGCAGCGGCCGCTGGCGGTGGTCACCGCCATCGAGCAGTACCTGCGGCCGTTCCTGCTCGGGCGCAACCCGGACGACATCGAGGACATCTGGCAGGCCGCGTACGTCAGCTCGTACTGGCGCTCCGGGCCGGTGCTCAACAACGCGCTGTCGGGCGTCGACATGGCGCTGTGGGACATCAAGGGCAAGCGCGCGGGCATGCCGGTCTACCAGCTCCTCGGCGGGCGGACCCGCCGGTCGGCAGACATCTACGTGCACGCGAGCGCGCGGGACTTCGGCGAGCTCGAGGACAAGATCCGTGGCCACATGGAGGCGGGCATCCGCCACTTCCGCCTCGACGTCCCGGCGCCGGGCACGTCGTTCGGGGCCACCGGCAGCGCCGCGAACCCCGCCGAGGAGCTCTGGCGCCCGCTGGACCTCGAGCGCAGCGCCTGGGAACCGCGGCCGTATGCACGCCAGGTGCTGGAGATGTTCGAGCACGTCCGCGGCGCCCTGGGCGAGGACGTCGAGCTCCTGCACGACGTGCACGAGCTCCTGCCGCCGATCATGGCCGTCCAGCTCGCCAAGGACCTCGAGGCCTACAAGCTGTTCTTCCTCGAGGACCCCGTCGCGCCGGAGGACAACGAGTACCTGCGGATGCTGCGCGCGCAGTCGAGCACGCCCATCGCGATCGGTGAGCTCTACGTCAACCAACACGAGTACGTGCCGGTGATCCGCGACCGCCTGATCGACTTCATCCGGGTCCACATCTCCGACATCGGTGGGTTGACGCCGGCCCGGAAGCTCGCGACGCTCTGCGAGTTCTTCGGCGTGCGGACGGCCTGGCACGGCCCGTCGGACACCTCGCCGGTCGGGCTGTCGGCGAACCTCCACCTCGACCTGGCCTGCCCGAACTTCGGCATCCAGGAGCAGATGACGCCCTGGTTCTCCGAGGCGATGCAGGAGGTCTTCCCCGGCTGTCCGGAGATCCGCGACGGCGCGCTGTGGTCCAACGACCGGCCCGGCCTGGGCGTCGACCTCGACGAGCGCGCAGCGGCACGGCATCCGTTCCCGGATCACGTCTTCAACGGCGCGTGGCCGGAGACCCGCCGCGCCGATGGGACCGTCGTGCGGCCCTGAGCGTGGATCGTGGCCGCGGGCGGCCGAACTCAGGGTCTTCTCAGGTCGCTCACACCAGAGCCCCAGCGCCGCCCAGCACCTTCAGCTTTGCGACATCGACCCCGAAGGAGATCGCAAATGCTCACTCGAAGAATGACCAGGCCCCTCGCCGTCGTCGCTGCGGCCGTTGTGATCGGAGGTGGCGCGGCGGGAATCGTCAGCGCCACCTCAGGCAACGGCACGGCCGGCGCCAGCACGGCCCAAACGGCGACGGCGGGATCCAACGCGCAGGCCGCACCGCCCGCGGGAGCCGCGTTCGGCAAGGCCCACGC
>JAOPZP010000337.1 GCA_025964055.1 Conexibacter sp. | reverse complement strand
CACGCCGCCCAGGCCGGCGCGCCGCCGACGATCATCGCCCGCGCCGCGTGGGGCGGCGACGGCGTCAAGCCGCGCGCCGCGCCCGACTTCGGCGACGTGCAGGTCGCCTTCGTCCACCACACCGTGTCCGCCAACGACTACGGCCCGCAGGACTCGGCCGGGATCGTGCTGGCGATGGCCAAGTACCACCGCGACACCAACGGGTGGAACGACTTGGGCTACAACTTCGTCGTCGACCGCTACGGGCAGATCTTCGAGGGACGCGCCGGCGGCATCGACCAGGCCGTGATCGGCGCGCAGGCGCAGGGCTACAACAGCCACTCGACCGGCGTCGCGAACATCGGCACGTTCACCGACGTCGGGCAGACGCCCGAGGCGCTCGACGCCATGGCGCGGCTGATCGCGTGGAAGCTGTCGCTGCACGGGGCGCCGGTCGCCGGCGAGGTCGTGCTGACCTCGGGCGGCGGCGACCTCAACCGCTACGGGTCGGGCACGCCGGTGACGCTCAACCGCATCTGCGGCCACCGCGACGGCGACGCGACCGAATGCCCGGGCACCGCGCTCTACGCCCAGCTGCCGGAGCTGCGCCGCCGAGCGGAGGCGATCGCGCCCGCGGCGCCGGTCGCCTCGGTGGCGGTGACGATGGACGCGCCCGCGGCGGCGGTCGTCTACGGCGACTCGCTGGAGCTGCGCGGCACGCTGAAGCGCGGCGACGGCAGCGTGGTCGCCGGCCAGCGCGTGCTCGTGCAGAAGATGGGGACGAGCGGCTGGGTGACGGTGGCGCGTGTCGACTCCGACGCCGCCGGCCTCTGGAGCGCGACCGTGCCGTGGCACGCCGCCGGCAAGGTGCGCGCCCGCGCCGCCGTGCCGGGCGTCGCGGCGGCGGTGACCGACGGCGCGCAGGTCGGCTGCCTGCCCAAGCTCGTGGCCGCCGCGAAGACGACGCGCGTGCGCGCCGGGCGCTCGCTGACGGTGGCGGGCACCGTGCGCCCGCTCGCCCCGGTGGTCGTGACGATCGAGAAGCAGGGCAGCGACGGGAAGTTCCGCAAGGTCGGCACGACCACGATCAAGCCGCGCCGCGCCGCGTTCTCGACGAAGGTCGCGCTGAAGCGGCCGGGCCTGTACCGGCTGACGCCGCAGACCGGCCGCGGGAGCGCCAAGGCGTCGGCGGCGGCGCTGTACGTGCGCGCGGTGCGCAACGGCGCGTCGGTGAAGGCGCCGGCGCCGTCGCCGAGCGGCGGGGCCACCGGCGGCACGGCCGCCCGCCTGTAGGGCCGCCGGGCCCTAGAGCCCGAGGGGGTGGCGGACCTTGAACCCGCGCGCGCTGCGCGGGGCCGCCTGCCAGCGGCTGCCGGCGGCGCGCTGGCCGCTGGTGTCGAAGCGCAGGCCGGCGACGATCAGGTAGGTGTGGGTCTTGTTGGCGTAGATCGTCAGCCAGGCGCCCGGTCCGGCCTGCCCCCAGCGGCCGAGGCCCGTGGAGTCCAGCGTCGCGTCGAGCAGGCCCGCGCCGTGCAGCGCGAAGGACACCGATCCCGAGCAGTCGTACGCGGTGTCGGCGAAGTCCTGATGGCCGCCGCCGTACTTGTAGGCGAGCTTGGCGATCTGGTTGCCGGCGGCGATCACCGCCGCGACCGGGGCGGGGGCGCCGGCCGGGACGACCGCGAGGCCGTCGGGGCCGACGGTCGCGCCGGCGGTGACCGCAGGGGTGCCGGCCGGGGCGGTCGTGGTCGCCGGCGTGCTGGTGGTCGCTCCCTGCGACGCCTGCGCCTTCGCGGCGGCGGTGCTGGTGCTGGTGCGCGACGAACTGTAGGAGGTCCCGCCCGTCGGATCGGCCTCGGCACGGGTCGGCAGGACCACGAGGAGCGCAGCGAGGACGAAGGCGAAGGCGGTGCGGCGGGACATCGGCTGCTCCGGTCTTCGTCGTCGGCCGCGCGCCTCCCTGACGTGAACGCGGCCATGCACGGCCTTCGGGGGTCGAAGCTGCAGCCGGGCCCTTCAGAAGCTGCAGACGGCGTGCAACGCATCGTGCGCCGGGCAGGAGCGCGCGTCGTACCGACGAACCGCACGGCATGCGCAACCGCCAGCTCCACACGGCGCTCGCCGCCTTCGCCGAGGAGGCCGCCTTCCACCTCGCCTCCGACACGGCCGACGGCGCCGAGGTGCCGTTCGAGGTCGTCGAGCTGGGCGGCACACGCCGCGAGGCGCCGCTGTACTGCTACCGCCCGCTGACCGGCAGCTTCATCGACGAGCGCCTGTCGATCCTCGCGCGGCTCCCCAGCTTCCTGCCCGCCGTCCACGGGCTCGCGGCGTGCGGCGGGCTCGACGCCTACCTCGTCGCCCGCGGCGAGGCGAGTGTGCCGCAGCAGCCGCGCGCCCGCGCCGAAGACGCGCTGCGCCACTTCCTCACCCGCTGCTTCGAGGACTGCACCGACTTCGAGCTGGCGCCCGACCGCCTGGCGCGCGCCTACGAGGAGCTCGAGGGCATGGTCATGGAGGGCCGCGCGCTGACCGAGGTGGTCGCGCCGATCATGGGCCTGGCGCTGGCCTCCGACGAGATCGTGCTCGGCGACGGCCTGTCGCTGGTGCGCGCCGACGCGTGCGAGGGCGCGCCGAGCGACGCGGTCCGCGAGCGGGAGGACGGCCACCAGGTCGTGCTGGCCCGCCTGACGTGGGAGGCCGCGCCGGGCGACGAGGCCCCGCTGCGCCACGCCCAGGTCCGCCTGCGCCGGCTGCTGACCGCGCTGCGCCTGTACGACGCGGCCGGCATCGTGCTGGCGCGCACCGCCTGGACGCGGACGGGCGGCGGTGGCTGGCAGCCGTTCGCGATCGGCGCGGGCGCCGCGCCGCGCGGCGTGTGCGTGATCCCGGCCGCCCAGGAGGACGAGCTGCGCGCGTTCCTCTCGCTCATCACCCGCCGCACGCCGCGCAACGGCGAGCTGGCCTGGGCCCTGAGCCGCTTCGAGCTGGCCAACGACCGCCCGCGGCCGTCCGAGGCGCTGACCGACGTCCTGCTTGCGCTGCGCGCGCTCCTGGAGCCCGAGGGCCCGCAGACCGGTCGGCTGGCCGGCCGCGTCGCCGCGCTCTGCGCGATTCCCGAGCAGCGCGCTCAGGTGACCGAGCGCATCGCGCACCTCGTCGCGTTGGAGCGCTCCGTCGTCGCGGGCGTCGCGCCCGAGGACAGCGCGCTCGTCTCCCTCGTCGACGAGCTCACCGGCTGGCTGCGCGCCCTCCTGCGCGACGTCCTCTGCGGCCACCTCGACTCCGACCTCCGCGCGGTCGCCGACGAGATGCTGGCCGAAGAAGACGACCGCCAGAAGACGATCGTCTGAGC
>JAOPZP010000332.1 GCA_025964055.1 Conexibacter sp. | reverse complement strand
GCCCACCACGCCCGCGCAGCCGCCGGCGGCCACGACGCCGTAGCGCGCGCGGCGCGGCCCGGGCCGGAGCTACTCCTCGGAGGTCCCGCCCTCCCGATCGGCCGCGTCGGCCTCGGCGAGCTTGTCGGCCAGGTAGGCCGCCTTGTCGGCGCGGCGCGCGTGGGTGCGCGCCTCGGCCGGCTGGTCGGCCTCGCGGGCGGCGCGGGCCTCGTCGCGGACCTTGTCCTCCTGCAGCTCCTTGAGCTCCAGCGAGCTCGTGTCGTCGCGCTCGGTCATGGCCGCGAGGCTAGCGTCCGGGAGCGGGCGGCCGGGCGGGCGGGCGGCTCAGGCGACGAGGGCGAGCAGGTTGCGGCGCGCGCGGTGCACGAGCTGCACGGTGGCGTTCTCGGTGAGGTGGAAGTGGGCGGCGAGCTCGTCGTACTCGCAGCCGTCGATGGCGCGCAGCGCCAGCGCCTCCCGCTGGCGCGGCGGCAGCTGCGCCATGTGGCGCAGGGCCTCGCTGAGGCGCTCGTTGCGCGCGGCGACGTCGCAGGTGTCGGCGCCGCCCGCGGCGACCGGATCCTCCGGCAGCTCGGCGCAGCGGTGGGCGGCCCGGCCGAGCTCCGACAGGCAGGCGTTGCGCACGCAGCGAAAGAGCCACGGGCGCAGCTCGACCGTGCGGCCGCGGCCCAGCAGCGCGAGCTGCGTGCTCGTCAGCGCGTCGTGGACGGCGTCCTCGGCGAGCGTCGCGTCGACGTAGCGCCGGGCATAGCGACGCAGCGCCGGCGCGTGACGGCGGTAGATGATGTCCAACGACGTCCGGTCCCCGCCGGCCAGCCGCTGGGCGAGCGCCGCATCGCTCGCGTTGGCCAGCCGCGGCGCGGCGGCGAAGGTCGGGGAGGCCAGCTGGACCGAAGGCATGCTCCGAACCTAGGCGCGGTCCGGCCGGCCGTCAGTGTCACCCTGGTCTCACCGCCGGCTGGCACGGCCAACACCGGCGCTGCCCTCGACGCCCCATAGAATCCGGCACCTGCCGTCCTCGCCGTCCACCGTCTCGATCCGTCCCGCCGACCCCGGCGACGCCGAGCGCGTGGCCGCGATCTACAACGAGGGGATCGCCGAGCGGCAGGCGACGTTCGAGACGCGGCCGCGCAGCAAGGCCGAGGTCGCCGGGTGGACGGTCGGGCCGCTGCCGCTGATCGTGGCCGAGGTCGACGGGCGCGTCGTCGGCTTCGCCAAGGTCGGCACCTACTCCGAGCGGTCGGTCTACGCCGGGATCGGCGAGCACGGCGTCTACGTCGCGGGCGACGCCCGGCGCCACGGGGTCGGTCGCGCGCTGCTGGAGGCGATCGCCGTCGCCGCCGAGGAGGCCGGGCTCTACAAGCTCACCTCGCGGATCTTCACGACCAACGCGGCGAGCATCGCCCTGCACCAGGCCGCCGGCTTCACGATCGTCGGGGTCCAGCGCCACCACGGCCGGGTCGAGGGCGCGTGGCGCGACTGCGTGCTGGTCGAGCAGCTGCTCGGGCCCGCGGCGCAGGACGCGGACGCGGCCGGCGACGGCGCTCCGGCCGCCGTCGACATCTAGCCCTACTCCGCCAGCGCCAGCGTCACGTGGTCGGCCAGCAGCCGGCCGCGCAGCGTCAGGACGGCACGGCCGTCGGTCAGCGGCCCGGGCTCGATCAACCCGTCCTCGGAGGCCTGGCGCGCCGCCTCGCGCGCGCGCGCGGGAAGGCGGTCGAGGTCCAGGCCCTCGGCCAGCCGCACCGCGAGCATCACGTGCTCCAGGCGCGCGGCGTCCTCGCCGGGGGTCTCGCGGCCGGCCGCGGGCGAGCGCCCCTCGGACAGTGCGGCCGTCCAGCGGTTGGGGTGCAGCGCGTTCCACCAGCGCACGCCGCCGACGTGGCTGTGGGCGCCGGGCCCGGCGCCCCACCAGTCGCCGCCGCGCCAGTACCCCAGGTTGTGCCGGCACTGCCCACTCCGATCGCGCGCCCAGTTGGCCATCTCGTACCAGTCCAGGCCGGCGGCGCCGAGGCGCTGCGCCGCGACCTCGTAGCGCTCGGCGAGCACGTCGTCGTCGGGCTCGGGCAGCTCGCCGCGGCGCACGCGCGCGGCCAGGCGCGTGCCGGGCTCCACGATCAAGGCATAGGCGCTGACGTGGTCGGGCTCGGCCTCGAGCGCAGCGTCGAGCGTGCGGTCCCAGTCCTGCGCCCGTTCGCCGGGCGTGCCGTAGATGAGGTCGACGCTGACGTGCTCGAAGCCGGCGGCGCGCGCCTCGTGGGCGGCGGCGATCGCACGGCCCGGCGTGTGGCGGCGCTCCAGCACGTCCAGGACGTGCGGCACGGCGCTCTGCATCCCCAGCGACAGGCGGGTGAAGCCGGCCTCGCGCAGCGTGGCCAGCGCCGCCGGATCGACCGACTCCGGGTTGGCCTCGGTGGTGATCTCCGCGCCGGGCGCCAGCCCGACGTGCTCGCGGATCGCGTCGAGCAGGCGCGCGAGGTCGGCGGCGGGCAGCAGGGTCGGGGTGCCGCCGCCGACGAAGACCGTCTCGGCCGGCGGCGTCGCGTCGCCGAGCGTCCGGCGCGCGAGCGCGAGCTCGGCGGCGACGGCCTCCACGTAGCCCGCGGGCGACGCGCCCTCACCCGGGATGTAGGTGTTGAAGTCGCAGTAGCCGCAGATGCTCGCGCAGTAGGGCACGTGCACGTAGACGCCGAACGGCCGGCTGCCCAGGCCCGCGAGGGCCGCCGCCGGCAGCGCGCCGTCGGCGGGTGGGCGTTCGCCGTCGGGGAGCCGTGCCATACGACCCCAGACGTTAGGGGCTCAGCTCGTCCAGCCGGCGCCGCAGCGTCCCGGCGCCCTCGACCTGGCCGCCCGCCTCGGTGACGCGCCGGACGAGGTCGGCGTCCGACGTCGTGACGAGGAGCGAGCCGGGGTCGGCGTCGGCGGCCACGCGGCGGGCGATCTCGTCGTCGGCGGCGTTGGGCCCGCCCGGGGCGAAGACGACCGCGACGGCGTCCGGCGTGCCGACGTCGCGGGGGCGGCCGTCGAGCACCAGCGTGATCGGGTCGCCCGTCCGCGCGGCGAGGCGATCGAGCTCTCCGGCCAGCCGGCGCATCGCCCCGGTGCGGTCGCGCCACCAGCCGTCGGGGCGCGAGCCGATCACGTTCATGCCGTCCACGACGCGTCGCATGACCCGATGTTGCCGGGTCGTTCCCGCGGGCACGACCGATAGGGTCGCGAGCGTATGCGCGCTGCAGCGGCCGTCCTGCTGGCCGTCCTCCTCGCCACCGCCGCCGGCTGCGGATCCGACCAGCGCGACGGCGACTACGTGAAGGCGCTCAACCGCGCCCAGGCCGGCCTGGCCCAGCGCTTCGGCCGCCTCGAGGCCCGCATCACCCCGACCAGCAGCGCCGCGCAGGACGCCAGGACGCTGCTGGCCTACGAGGCCGCGGTCCGCGACACGGTCGCGACCCTGCGCGCCGTCGACCCGCCCGGCGCGCTCGCGCCGCTGCACCGCCGCTTCATCGGCGAGGTCGCCGACTACGGCGCCGCCCTGCGCACCGCCCGCGGCCGGCTCAAGGGCGACGACCCGCAGGCGATCCTCGCCGCGCAGGGCCGGCTCCGCACGGCCGTGGCGCAGACCGGCACGCGGCTGAACGCCACGATCCGGGCGATCAATCGCAAGCTGCAGGGCTAGCCGGACGTTGAGCCTTGTAGTCCTGCCGTTAGCGAAGCTCCGGACTTCGGGTAGATGGACGGAGCCGGATGGTACGTTCGAAGAGGAACACGACAGTGCAACTTCTCAAGTGTCAGCACGTTGACGCCGACATGATGGGGTAGGTCGGACGACAACTGTGAATCGCATCGAGGTCAGCAATCAGTCGGTCGAGGCCGTGCCCCTGCACGCGCCTGCTTCGCACCTGCCCGCGACGACCGGCCTCACGAGCGCCCCGCCGCTCGTCTGGCGGCGCGAGGCGCCGGGGTTCCGGCGCGTCCTGCAGTCGCCGGCTCTGCGCCCGGTGCTGGACCTCGTCGGCCTGAGCGGCGCCCTGCTCCTCGCCCTCCGCTGGCCCGGCGAGCCCGTGCCGATGAGCGAGGGCTGGCCGCTCCTGCTCTTCCCCCCGCTCGTGATGCTGCTCCTGCTGGTGCGCGGCATGTACGAGCGCCGGCTGCGCCCGACGATCCTCGACGGCGTCGTGCCGATCGCCGGGTCGATCTCGGTGGCCGCGATGGCCGTCGTCGTGCTCGAGGCCTACCTCGTCGACTCCCAGTTCGTCCCCGCCGTGACCGCCCACCTGTGGGCCGCGGCGATGATCAGCGTCGGCGGCGCGCGGACCGCCCTCATCAGCGCCCAGCGCATCACCCGCCAGCGCGGCCTCGACGGGCGGCCGACGCTCATCGTCGGCGCCGGCGCCGTCGGCCTGCGCCTCGCGCGCCGGCTCAAGGAGCAGCCCGAGTACGGGCTGACCCCCGTCGGGTTCCTCGACGCCAACCCGCTGGAGGGCGAGTCCGTCGCCGACGTCCCGGTGCTGGGAACGCCCGACGACCTCGACTGGGTCGCCCAGCTCTCGGCGGCCGAGCACGTGGTCATCGCCTTCTCGTCGGAGCCCGACGAGCGCCTCGTCGACCTGGTGCGCCGCTGCGAGGCCCTCGGCCTCGAGGTCTCGCTCGTGCCGCGGCTGTTCGAGTCGCTCAACCACCGCGCGACCTACGAGCCCCTCGGCGGCACGCCGCTGATCGGCCTGCGCAGCGTGCACCTCAAGGGCTGGCAGTTCGTCCTCAAGCACGCGTTCGACCGGCTCGGCGCCGCGCTGCTGATCCTGATCTTCTCCCCGCTGATGGGCGCCATCGCCCTCGCGGTGCGGCTCAGCTCGCCCGGCCCGGTGGTCTTCCGCCAGCGCCGCGTGGGCCGGGACGGCACGGTCTTCGACCTCTACAAGTTCCGGTCGATGCGGATGCCCGACCCGGCGTCCGCCGGCTTCCGGCCGGGCCAGGGCAGTGCGCCCGGCGGGGTCGAGGGCGCCGACCGCCGCACGCTGATCGGCCGGCTCCTGCGCCGGACCTCGCTCGACGAGCTGCCGCAGTTCTTCAACGTGCTGCGCGGGGACATGAGCCTGGTCGGCCCGCGGCCCGAGCGCCCGGAGTTCGTCGAGCTCTTCGAGTCAGACATCCGTCGCTACGGCGACCGCCATCGCGTCAAGTCGGGCGTCACCGGCTGGGCGCAGGTCCACGGGCTGCGCGGCCAGACCTCGCTGAGCGACCGCGTCGAGTGGGACAACTACTACATCGAGCACTGGACGCTGGGCCTGGACGTCAAGATCCTCGCCCTCACCGTGCTCGCCGTCCTGCGCTCCGCCGAGTAGCCGGCCCGCGCCGCGCCGCGCCGCGCGCCCGGCGCCGCCTAGGATGGGGGCGTGTCTCCCTTCTGGATCTGGATGCAGGTGGTGCTCGTCGTGTGCGTCCTCGCGAGCATCGTGATCGCCACCATCCGGCTCGTCTGACCAGGCGCGCACCTAGACTCCGGGCCATGTTCGAGACCATCGTGGTGGGCACCGACGGCTCGGAGACCGCGGGGAAGGCTGTCGGCCGGGCCACCGAGCTGGCCTCGTCGCTGAGCGCCCGGCTGCTGATCGTCTCGGCGTTCGAGCCGGTCGGCGAGTCCCGCCTGCGCGAGGACGCGACGAAGGTCCCCGCGGACCTGCAGTGGATGGTCAACCCGCGCGCCGACGTCGACGCGACCCTGAGCGCCGCCGCCGAGTCCGCGCTGGAGCAGGGCGTGACCGCCGAGGTCTTCGCCCGGCAGGGCGACGGCGCCGACGCCATCCTCGACGTCGCCGAGGAGCAGTTCGCCGACCTCATCGTCGTGGGCAACAAGGGCATGACCGGGGCCAAGCGCTTCCTGCTCGGCTCGGTGCCGAACAAGGTCAGCCACCACGCGCCCTGCAGCGTCCTGATCGTCCGGACGACCTAGGGCGTGGGCGCAGCGCCGCAGGATCGCGCGCCGAGCCGGGCGCTCTACCTCGACGCGGGGGACGAGCCGTTCCTGGTGCGCCACGACGTGCCGGCCGGGCCCGTGCAGCGGGCGGTGCTGCTCGTGCCGCCGTTCGGCTGGGAGGAGATCTGCTCCTACCGGCCGCGGCGGATCTGGGCGCATCACCTGGCCGAGCGGGGCGCGGCGGTCGCGCGGCTCGACCTGCCGGGCAGCGGCGACAGCGCCGGCGGGCCGCTGGATGCGGGTCGGGTCGAGGCCTGGACGCAGGCGGTGGCGGTCGCGGCGCGCTGGCTGGCCGCGCAGGCGGGGCCTGAGGCGCGCGTGACGCTGGTCGGCCTCGGGCTGGGCGGGCTGATCGGCTGG
>JAOPZP010000316.1 GCA_025964055.1 Conexibacter sp. | reverse complement strand
GACGCCGCCGCCCCCACGGACGCGCTGGACCGCGCCGCTCGCGGCCTGCTGCGCCGCTCGGCGGGCGAGACGCTCGCGCGCGCCGAGCACTGGCGCCGGGTCATGGACGCCGGCCGGCTGCGGCTGGCCGTGCTGCCGTTCGACTCGCCCGAGGACTCGCGCGTCGCGGTCGCCGCCGCGCACGCGGCGGGCGTCACGACGCTGGTCGTCCAGCACGGCTTCGACGCGCTGCTGGGCGATCCCGACAAGACCGTCGCCCGCCACGTCGCGCTGTGGTCCGAGCACGACGTCGCGCCCCTGCGCGCGCACACCGGCGCGGCCCTGCACGTGACCGGCAATCCCGGCGGCGCGAGACTGGCCGGCGGCACGGCGGAGGCCGCGGGCGACGCACGCCGGGCGATCGTCCTGGTGGAGTACCCCTCGCGGATGTCGGCGCGCCTCGACGCCCGGATCGGCATGCGCCACGTCGACGCCGCCCTCGACCTGCTCGAGCGCGACCGGCCCGGCGCGGAGGTCGTCGTGCGCCCGCACCCGTCCGATCGTGCGCCCGGCTCCTACCTCCCGCTCGGCGCCGGCCGCGACCTCCGTGTGTCGGTCGACCAGGCCACCCCGATCGAGCCGCTGCTGGAAACCGCGGGCCTCTGCGTCGGGGCGCTCTCGACGGCGACGCTGCAGTCCGCGGCCCTCGGCGTGCCCACCGTCTTCCTCGACGTCAGCGGCATCGAGCGCCCGTGGCCGTTCGACGGCGCGCCCGACGGCCTTCCGCGCGTCACCGGGGAAGCTGGATCATTGGACGCCGTTCCCGACCCTCCGCGCGCCGCGGCTCGCCAGGCGCTCGGCGCGCGCGCCGACGCCACCGAGCGCGTCGCCGAGCTGATCAGCTCGATCGCAGCGGGGACCTGATCAGCGAGAGCACCAGGCGCCGCTCGCCCGGCGTCAGGAAGACGATCCACAGCAGGCCCCAGCCGGCGGCCAGCCCGGCCACGGCCGTCGCGCCGAGCGTCCACAGGTGGTGCGGCTCGGCGAAGATCCGGATGGGGATCAGGACGGCGGCGACCGCGGCGCACGTGCTGTAGGCCGGGATCCACACCTCGCGGGCGAAGTCCCCGACCGACACCTTGAACGCGCGGATCCCCCGCAGCAGGAACCAGGGCTGCAGCAGGACGTAGGGGATGGTCGTGCCGAGCACGACGCCGTTGAGCCCCAGCCACGGCGTGAGCGCCAGCGACGCGACGAGGTTGGCGATCGCGACGATCCACGCGAAGCGCGCCAGGAAGCGCACCTGCCCGGCGGCGAGCATCATCGACGCCACGACGCCGGTGTTGCAGCCGATGAGCCAGTAGCTGGACATCAGCGCCAGCGCGAGTGCCGCGGTCCGGTAGCGGTCGCCGAGCCAGACCTCGAGGACGGGCGCGGCGAGCACGATCAGCACCACGGTCACCGGCGCGACGATCGCCACCACGTAGCGCGTCCCGCGCAGCAGCAGGTCGCGGATGCGCTGTGCGTCGGCCTCGGCGATGTAGCGCGCGGCGACCGGCACCACGGTGAGCAGCAGCGTCCCGTTGAGCTGGCGGATCAGGTTGTGCGGGCGTGCCGCGCCCTCGTACAGGCCGACCGCCGAGATCGAGCGGAAGCCGCCGAGCATGACGCGGTCCAGCGAGTAGATGACCACGTCGGCCAGGCCGGCCACGAACAGGTAGGTCGAGACCTTCAACATCGAGCCGGCCAGCGGCCACGAGACCTCCTGCGGGCGGAAGCGCACATCGACGTGGAAGGCGAAGGCCGACACGGCGCAGCCCACGCCGGTCAGCGCCGGCAGCGCGCCGCCGAGGGCGATGATGGCCCACAGCGGCGCGTGGACCACGACGACGAGGACCACCATCGCCGCCGCCATCGTCGTGTAGGCGGCCATCTCGCCGACGGCCGCGGCGCCGAAGAGCTGCATGCCGCGCAGCGCGTCCTGGAAGACCTTGAACGGCCAGCCCAGCGCGGTGACGGCGGCCAGGACGAGCACGGCCTCCCTGGCGTCGCCGCGCAGCGCCTCGGGGATGCCCAGCACGTCGACCAGCCCGACGCCCGCGGTGGCCAGCAGCACGCCGGACGCCACGCCGCCGATCGCGTAGATCGCCATCGTGGTCGACAGCACCTCGCTGCGGCGGCCGGGGTCGGCCTCGGCCTCGGCCAGGACGCGGACCGCGGCGGCCTCGACGCTGACCTGCACGGTGATCAGGTAGGCGGCCAGCGAGATCAGCAGGCCGTAGACGCCGAACGCGTCCAGCGACAGCCGGCGGCCCAGGATCGTCGCCACCACCAGCATGCAGAGCGTCCCCCAGACCTGGCAGACCTGCTGCAGCAGCGCGCCGCGCGCGATGTGGCGCTCGTGGGTGCCGGTGCCGTGGACGCCGACGAGCGGCGGCTCGGGGGAGACCTCGGGCGACGTCATGCGAGCACCTCGTCCAGCGCGGCGAGCACCTGCGCGACGCCGAAGCGCCGTTCGATCTCGGGGAGCGTCGCGGGCGCCCCGGGCGCCGCGAGCGCGGCGGCCAGCTCGGCGGGCGTGTCGTACGGAGCGACGGGCAGGTCGAGGAAGTCGGGGGACATGATCGGGCGGCGGCAGACGACCGGCACGGCGGCGGCCACGGCCTCCAGGATGGTGGTCGGCTGCGCTTCGCGCCCCGTGCTCGGCACCGCCAGCGCGTCGAGCCCGCCGAGGAACGCCGGGACGTCGTGCAGCGCGCCGAGCAGCGTGACGCGGTCGGCCAGGCCGGAGCGCAGGATGCGCGCCTCGACGTCGCGGGCGTAGCCCTCGTCCTGGCGCGCTCCGGCGACGCGCAGCTGCGTCCAGGCCTCGGGCTGGGCGGCGAGCTCGTCGACCAGCTCGGCGACGCCCTTCTCGGGGATGAGGCGCGCGAGCACGCCGACGACGCCGCCGCCGCCGTTGCGGGCGCGGCGCACCGCGGCCAGCGTCGCGAGCTCGTCGGGCGCCAGGAAGTTGTTGACCTGCACGACGCGCGCGCCGGGCAGCGCGTCGCGGTAGGTCTGCGCGGCGACGGCGCCCACGACCAGCACGCGGCTGCGCCG
>JAOPZP010000296.1 GCA_025964055.1 Conexibacter sp. | reverse complement strand
CCACAGCAGGCGCACCGGCACCGGCACCGGGCTGGTCGCCACCGCCACCGCCACCCGCGACCTCGCCCGCCACCGGCCGGCCGTCGACCGTCACGACCGGCCCATCGGCGCCCGCCTCGACCTGCACGGCGCCCGGGTCCGGGCGGTAGGTCACCGCCGGCAGCTCCTGCTCGCCGCGGTACCGCGTGATCGTCAGCTCGACCCGGTCCGCCGCGCCCGCCACGTCGAGCGTCACGGGGTGGCGCTCGTCGACGATCGCGATCGGCTGGCCCGGGTAGCGCAGCAGCTGGATCCGGCCTTCGGCGGCCGCGGCGTCGAGGCTCAGCCCGCCGCCCGGCGCCGCAGTGGCGGTCCGCACCCGCAGCGCGCCGCCGCCGGGGTGCGACTGCAGGTTGCGGACGACGATCGCCGTGGCCTCCATCTCGCACGCGCCTTCGGTCTTGCGCGGCGTGCGGCCCTGCAGCAGGTACTCCGTGTAGGGCTCGGTCACCTTCGGGTTGCCGCCGAGCTTCATGTGGCCGATGCCGCACACGGCCTGGACGTGCACCGGATCGCCGAGCGGCGTGTGCGTGCCCGGCGGACCCTGCGACGCGCTGCGGATCGGCACGGTGACGTCGCCCTGCCCGAGGTGGAGGGACACCTGGAGCTCGCCGTCGGTCTGCGGCTTGTCGCTGACGTCGATCGCCTCGATCGTCGGCAGCCCGGTGCCGACGACGGCCCGCGACTCGACCAGGCCCTGGGACGTCGAGAACCCGTCGAACTTGCGATGCCACGCGAGGCCGGCGTCGACCAGCGCGCCGTTGCCGCCGGCCGTGCCGGTGAAGTAGTCGCGCACGCCGGCCTGGTCCTGCTGGGCGGCGCCGACCTTCAACCACGGTCCGTAGTGGTCGGAGGGCACCAGCCAGTAGAGGCCGGAGAGGTTGCGTGCGAACGCCTTGGCGGCGGCGTTGGGTAGCAGCGTGTCGAGGTCCGCGACGCCCGACAGCGGGTTCTCCATGCCGAACGTCGCGAAGTTCAGCGGCTTGGTGGCGCCCCAGAACGGGGCCCCGACGGTGAGCACGCGCGCCAGGCGGTCGGGGTGCAGCTGCTGGTACTCGCGCATCAGGAGTCCGCCGTAGGAGTGGCCGTACATGACGACGCGGTCCAGCCCCTGGTCCATGGCGAAGTCCTTGCCGAGCGCCTTGGTGACCAGCGCGTCGAGCCGGTCCAGGCTCTCGGCCGGCGGCTTGCGCCAGTCCCAGGAGAAGCGCCAACCGCGCTGGCCGGGGGCGATGTCGGTGATGAACTTCGCCTGCGACTGGTAGATGTCGTCGCCGAGCACCGTCATCACGAACCCGGTGGGGTCGTCGGGATCCGCGGTCGGGGCGGCACCGGCGCAGCCGGCGTTGGTCTTGCCGTCGTCGGCGAGCTCCATGGCCTTCAACTTGGCGCCCATGCCGAGGACCGAGGGACCCCAGAGCGTCTCGCCGCCGCACCGGATCTCCGAGCCGCCGAAGCCCGGGATGTCGATGATGGGCAGCCGCTGGGGCTGGACGTCGAAGCTCGAGCGGCCCGGGTGCGCGAAGCCGTACTTGCCCAGGCCCGGTCCCATCCAGCCGTCGACCCAGCGGTCCTGCGGGTCCTCGGGCCACTGGTCGCCGCCGGCGTCGGGCGTCTGGCGCTCGACGAGCCCGCCGCGCGGCCAGTCGCCCTGGCCGGGGATCCTCGCCGAGCCGATGTGCAGCGGGCCGTTGCCGGTGGGGCTGTAGCGCATGCGGCCGGTCGTGCTCTTGCCCAGCGCGACCGTGTTGCCGCCGCCGAGCTGGCGGTCGAACAGCTGGCCGCCCATGGTGGCGTAGCCGACGTAGAGCCCGTCGGGGGAGACGTCGAAGTCGATGATCTTGGCCGCCTCGACGCCGGCGATCTCGTTCGACGACGCGCCCGACTCGGGGTCGATGCGCTGGAGCGAGAACTGGCCGGCGGCGTTGCCGCCGTGGTAGCCGAGCAGGGCCGAGCTGCCGCCCTCCGTGGGATCGCCGCCCCAGGCGAGCGAGAAGTACATCTGCTCGCCGTACTTGTGCGTCAACTCGGTCGACGCCCCGCCGGTGGCGGGGACGGTGCGCACGTTGCCGCCGTCGGTCCCGTGGACGCCCTCGTCCTTGCCCGAGCCCTGCTCGCGGATGAACGCGATGCGCTTGCCGTCGGGGCTCCACGCCGGCGCGTAGTCGGCGTAGAGGTAGCCGAGCTGCTGCGAGCAGCTGCATCCGGGCTTGCCGTCGGGCGGTGTCGTGATGCGCGTGATCGCGTGGCTGCGCAGGGTCCAGGTGAAGATCGCGGTGTGCGTCGCGCCACCGCCGATGCCCGGGTCGGGCACCTTGGCGGCGAACGCCAGCCGGGTCCCGTCCGGCGACCAGACCGGGGCGGAGGGGAACCCGATCGTCATGGGCACCTTGTCGGTCTCCTGCCAGTGGAACGTGTCGATGCCCACGGGCTCCGCGGATCCCTGACCCATCGCGGGCGTCCACACCATGAGCGGCATCTGGGGGCTGGTGTTGTCGAGGTAGGCCACGCGCCCCGGGGTCCCGGGGAACGCCGCGTGGGCGGGCGCCGTCGCGAGCAGGGCGGCGAGCCCGGCGAGCAGCCCGAGCAGGAGGCGGGAGGGGAGCATGGGTCGCACCCTCCCTGTCCGCACTCGGACGCGCATCAGGGGGTTCCCTCGGGACGCCGAGGGTGCGGCTGGCCACCACCCCGCGAGGAGCGCCCGGCACCGGTGGGCTAGGTTCGGTCCATGGATCTCGGACTGCGCGACCGGGTGTGCGTCGTGACCGGCGCGAGCCAGGGCATCGGGCTGGCGATCAGCGCCCGGCTGGCCGGCGAGGGCGCGAAGGTGCTGATGGTCGCCCGCGGCGAGGAGCGGCTGCAGGCGGCGGCCGAGCCGCTCGGCGCGGAGTGGCTGGCCGCCGACGTCACCGACCCCGACTGCACGCACCGCATCGTCGCCACGGCGGTCGAGCAGCTCGGCGGCCTCGACGCCCTCGTGAACAACGCCGGGACGTCGGCGCGCGTCCCGCTGGAGCGCCTGACCGACGACGACTTCCGCGACCAGTTCGAGCTCAGCGTCATGGCCTCGATCCGGCTCATGCGGCTCGCGGCACCGCGGATGGCGGAGCGCGGCTGGGGCCGGATCGTCAACGTCGCGTCGTCCTCGGGCAAGCGGCCGTCGGCGTCCAACGCCGCGTACTCGGTCGCCAAGGCCGCGCAGCTGTCGGCGTCGCGGGTGTACGCCGACGCCTACGCGGCGCGCGGCGTCCTGGTCAACGCGATCACCCCGGGCCCGGTGGAGACGCCGCTCTGGATGGCCGAAGGCGGCCTCGCCGATCAGGCGGCGCAGCTCGCGGGCACGACGCGCGAGGAAGCGCTGGCGTCCGCCCGCGGCAAGCTCCCGATCGGGCGGTTCGCCACGCCGGAGGAGATCGCCGACGTCGCCGTGTTCCTCTGCTCGGAGCGCGCAGGGTTCGTCACCGGGGCCGCGTGGTCGGTTGACGGCGGCACAGTCCCGATCATCGTCTGAGCAGCAGCTCGACCGGCCCGCCGGCACCGAGGCGCTCGCCCTCGGCGGTCGCGTGGTCGGCCAGGCGGTCGACCTCCGCGCCGTAGGCCGAGGAGGCCTCGAGCTTCGCGGCGAGGTGGGCGTCGCCGGCGGGGACGGCGACCAGCTCGCCCGCCCCCAGGGGCGCACCTGGGGTGCGTCTCAGCGCGTAGGGCAGGTCGACCCAGCGCAGGCGCGGAAGGTCGAGATCGTCCAGCGCGCGCTCGACGACGAGGTGGTCGACGTGGCCGGTGAGGCCCAGCGGCGCGAGCACGAGGTCGGGCTCCAGGCGGCCGAGCGCGATGGCCAGGACCGACGCCGCGACCTTCGGCGCGTCGTCGCCGGCCCGCAGGCCGTCGTGCTCGGCGTTGCCGCCGGCGTAGCCGCGCGCTGACGCGGGGTCGACCGCGAGGTGCACGACCCCAGCCAGGCCGAGCGCCGCGGCCGCGGCGGCGTCGGCCGGATCGCCGTCGCGGGTGAAGACGCTGACGACGAGCACCGGATGGCCCTCGGCGGCATGCCGCGCGAGCGTCGCGCCCGCGGACTGCACGGCGTCCGACAGCGACGGGGCGACGGCGACGATGGTGGTCACGCCGTCCATGATGGCAATCCGCTCGGCCGCGGCTCAGGCCGCGCCGGCCAGCCGCCGGACGCCCTCGGCGAGCTCGGGCGGCGCCGCGCCGGCGAAGGTGAGGCGCAGGTGCGGGGCGGGCGGCTCGGACGCGAACCACGGCCGGCCGGGGCTGACCACCACGCCGGCCGCGGCGGCGCGCGCGGTGAGCGCCACGTCGTCGAGGTCGTCGGGCAGGCGCACCCACACGTGGAGGCCGCCGGCCGGGACGCCGGCGATCCGCCACGCGGGCAGGTGCTCGCCCAGCGCGGCGACGAGCGCGTCGCGGCGCTCGCCCAGCGCGGTGCGCAGTACCCGCTGATGGCGCCGCCACGCGGGGGAGGACACCAGCTCCAGCGTCGCGTGCTGCAGCGGACCGGAGACGAAGAAGTCGTCGATGATCCGCGCGGCCTTCAACCGCGCACCGGCCACGCCGCGAGCGCTCACGGCGGCGACCCGCAGCCCCGGCGCGGCGGACTTCGTCAGCGACCGCAGGTACACCACGTGGCCGTCGGGGTCGTCGGCCGCCAGCGGCGCCGGGGCGTCGCCGTCGATCCGCAGGTCGCGCGCCCAGTCGTCCTCGATGAGGAACGCGCCGGCCGCTGCGACGGCCTCCAGCACGGCGGCCCGGCGCTCGGGCGCGAGGGTCGCGCCCGTCGGGTTGGCGTGCAGCGGCTGGCAGTAGAAGACGCGCGCGCCGGTGAGCGCGAA
>JAOPZP010000272.1 GCA_025964055.1 Conexibacter sp. | reverse complement strand
CTGGAGGAGGCGATGGAGCGCGTCGGCGAGGGGCTGGTGGACTGGAAGCTCGACGGCGCTCGGATCCAGGTCCACCGCGACGGCGACGACGTGGCGATCTTCAGCCGCTCGCTGGACGACCTGACGGCCCGGCTGCCGGAGGTCGTGGCGGCCGCGCGGGACCTCGACGTCCGCAGCGCCGTCCTCGACGGCGAGGCGATCGCCCTGCGCCCCGACGGGCGCCCCGAGCCGTTCCAGGTTACCTCCTCGCGGATCGCCGCGGGCACTCCCGGCGTCGTGCCGGTGCTCTTCGACGTGCTGCACCTCGATGGCGAGGACCTCCTCGACGCGCCGCTGTCCCGCCGGGCCGAGGCGCTCGCCGCCGCCGTTCCCGAGCCGCTGCGGGTGCCGCGGGTCCCGGCCGGCGACGTCGCGACCGCGCAGGCGCACTTCGACGCGGCGCTGGCCGCCGGGCACGAGGGGGTCGTGGTCAAGGCGCTCGACGCGCCCTACGCCGCGGGCCGCCGCGGCACCGGCTGGCTCAAGGTCAAGCCGCGCCACACGCTCGACCTCGTCGTGCTCGCGGCGGAGTGGGGCCACGGCCGCCGTGAGGGCCGGCTGAGCAACCTGCACCTCGGCGCGCGGGCGCTCGACGGCGACGGCTACGTCATGCTCGGCAAGACCTTCAAGGGCCTCACCGACGCGCTGCTGGCCTGGCAGACCGAGCGCCTGCAGGAGCTGGCCGTCGAGCAGCGCGGCCACACCGTGTACGTGCGGCCTGAGCTCGTCGTCGAGATCGCCTTCGACGGCGTGCAGACCTCGCCGCGCTACCCGGGCGGCGTGGCGCTGCGCTTCGCGCGCGTCCTGCGCTACCGCGAGGACAAGACAGCCGGCGAGGCCGACGACCTCGCGGCGGTCCTGGCGCTGCGGCCGTGAGGCCGGCTCGGCCATGTCCGTCAGCCTGAGGCGCCTCAGGTGTCGGAGGGCTGCTGTCGGTCTGCGCCGGCCGCGGCGGCGGTCTCGGCGGCCAGCAGGTGCAGCTGGCGGTCGATCGCGGCCCAGCCGACGGTCTGGGCGCGCAGCCCGCCCGGCTCCTCGCCGTCGAGGATGAGCTCGGCGCGCTGCAGGGCCTCGACGTGGGGACGGATCTCCGCCTCGCTCGCGCCGACCCGCTCGGCCAGCTGCGGGGAGGTCAGCTCGCCCTGCTCGAGCACGACCAGCATCGCGAGGCGGAGCGGATGCGACAGGGCCCGCAGGACGGTCGGGGAGATGGGCTGCGTCATCCCCGCAGACGATAAACCACTGTCCAGCGTTTGCTGAGCAGTCGTGTGGCTCCAGACATGGCGGTCCCGCGCCGGGCGGCACCTGCCACCTGGCCGTGGCGCCCCCGGCGTCCCAGACCTAGGGTCGCCCCATGGCCACGGTGGCGCGCCGGGAGCGCGAGCGTTCGACCCCCGTCGCGCTCGCCCCGGCGGTCGCCGCGGCGACCGTCTTCGTCGCCTCCGGCGCGGTGCTCATGCTCGAGGTCCTGGCGGTCCGGCTGCTGGCGCCCTACGTCGGGCTGACGCTCGAGACGACGACGTCGATCATCGGGGCGGCGCTGGCCGGCATCGCCGTCGGCGCCGCGTTCGGCGGCTGGGTCGCCGACCGCACCGACCCGCGGCAGCTCATCGTCGGCCTGCTGATCGGGGGCGGCCTGCTCGCGCTGCTGACCGTCCCGATCGTGCGCTGGCTGGGCCCGGGCGCGCGCGGCGGCGGCCAGCTGGCGGCGCTCGGCATCACGCTGCTGGCGCTGGTCCCCAGCGCTGCGGTGCTCAGCGCCGTCTCGCCGACGATGGCGCGCCTGCAGCTGAGCGACCTCGCCAGCAGCGGCACGATCGTCGGGCGGCTGTCGGCATGGGCGACCGCCGGCGGCCTGGTCGGCACGTTCGGTACCGGGTTCGTGCTCGTGCCGAGGATGCCGATCAGCATCGCGGTGCTCGGGATCGGGCTGGTGCTCGTCCTCGTCGGGCTGGTGCTGGGCGGCTACACGCGGGCGCTCGCGCGCGCCGGCGCGACGGGAGCCGTCGTGGCGACGGCGGCGCTGGCGCTGCTGGCGGCCACGCGCCACTCGCCGTGCGACGCCGAGAGCAGCTACCACTGCGCCAGCGTCGAGATGGGGCGGACCAGCGCGACGGGCCGCGACCTCGTCCTCGACAACGTGCACAACTCCCACGTCGACCTCGCCAACCCCGCGCACCTCGAGTACCCCTACACCAAGTGGATCGCCCACGCGATCGACGCAACGGCCGCGCGGCCCCGGCAGCCGCTGGACGTGACGTTCGTCGGCGGCGGCGGCTTCACGCTGCCGCGGTGGCTGACGGCCACGCGCCCCGGCTCCCACGGGCAGGTGCTGGAGGTCGACGGCAAGCTCGTGCAGCTGGGCCGGGAGCGCCTCGGGTTCCGGACGTCGCCGCACCTGCGGGTGACCGTGGGCGACGCGCGGATGACGATGCGCAAGCGGCCGGACGCGAGCGCCGACGTCGTCGTGGGCGACGCCTTCGGGACGTGGGCGGTGCCGTGGCATCTCACCACGCGCGAGTGGACCCAGGAGGTCAAGCGCGTGCTGCGGCCCGGGGGCCTGTACGCACTCAACATGATCGACCTGCGGCCGCTGGACCTCCTGCACGCCGAGCTGGCGACGCTGCTGCCCCTGTTCCGCGACGTCCAGCTCGTCACGCTTCCCGGCGAGGACGGGCTGCCCGCGGGCGGCAACGCGGTCCTGCTGGCCTCCGACCGCCGGCTGCCCGACGACGTCGCCTCCGAGGCCGACGGGGCGGTCGGCTACGACCGCGAGGCGGTCGTCGCGATCGCCGCCCGCGGCCGGCGGCTGCGCGACGACTACGCCCCGGTCGACCAGCTGCTGACGACGCCCTGAGACGGCGCCTGGCGGGCCTTTCGACGCCGCGACGGAGGCGCTGGGCCGTGCGCTACGGTGCCGTCCCCATGGTCCTGTCACGCAACCTTCGATGAGCCGCCCCACGCGGACCATCACGCGCGCCGACGTGGTCGTCACCGGCCTCGGCGCGGTCACCGCGCTGGGCACCGGCGCCGGCACGCTGCACCAGCGCTGGCTGCAGGGCGAGGTCGGCGTCGCCGACGGCCTCGCGCGGGCGAGCGCGTTCGACCCCGAGTCGGTCATGACCGCCAAGGAGGTCCGGCGCAGCGACCGCTACACGCAGATGGCGGTCGTGGCCGCCGAGGAGGCGCTGGCCATGGCCGGGTGGGGCGACGGGTCGCCCTACGACGGGCTGCGGGTCGCCACGATCCTCGGCACCGGCATCGGCGGCATCACCACGCTGGAGAGCCAGTTCGATGTCCTGCGCGACAGCGGGCCGCGGCGCCTCTCACCACTCGGCGTCCCGATGATGATGCCCAACGCCGCGGCGGCCAACATCGCGATGCGGCGCGGCTTCCACGGGCCGACCCTGGGCACGGTCTCGGCGTGCGCGGCGGGTGCGAACGCGATCGGCACCGCGCTGCGCATGCTCCAGTACGGCGAGGTCGACGCGGCGATCGCCGGCGGCTCGGAGGCGGCGATCACGCCGTACGCGACCGCGGCCTTCGGCGGGATGGGCACGCTGTCGGAGGCGGGGATCTCGCGGCCGTTCGACGTGCGCCGCGACGGCTTCATCCTCGGCGAGGGCGCCGGCGTGCTCGTGCTCGAGCGCCGCGAGGACGCCGAGCGCCGCGGCGCCACCGTGCTCGGCGAGCTGCGCGGCTACGCCGCGACCGTCGACGCCCATCACCTCACCGCCCCCGATCCCGCCGGCACGCACGCCGCCGCGGCCATGACGGCCGCGCTCGCCGACGCCGACCTGCAGGCCTCCGACGTCGCCTACGTCAACGCCCACGGCACCTCGACGCCGCTCAACGACCGCGCCGAGGCCGACGCGATCCGGATGGCGCTGGGCGCCCACGCGAGCGCGGTCCCGATCTCGTCGACCAAGTCGGCGATCGGCCACCTGCTGGGTGCCGCGGGCGCGGTCGAGGCCGTGGCCACCGTCATGGCGTTGCGCGCCGGCGTCGCCGGCGCGACGCTCGGCTACGAGGTCGCCGACCCCGAGATCGCCGAGGGGCTCGACATCATTGCCGCCGAGCCGCGGGCGCTGCCCGCCGGCGAGCGCGTCGCGCTGTCGAACTCGTTCGGGTTCGGCGGGCACAACGCGGTGCTGTGCTTCACCGGCGGCGACGAGGCCTTCCTCTAGCTCGGGCTCCGGGCCTCAGGCGGCCTTGAGCTCGGGCATCAGCGGCGGCCCGCACTGCGAGACGTCGTCGGCCAGGCGCATCGCGGTGACGCGCTCCCAGCGGCCGTTCTCGACGAGCGTCCGGCACAGCCGCTCGGCGTCCTCGAGCGCGGCGCGCGCCGCGGGGTCGGTCGCCGGGTCGTGGCTGAACAGCAGGCTGTCGGCGGCGGTGCGCAGGCGGTCCTGCTCGTCGGCGAGCAGCTTGCTCGGGCCCAGCTCCGCGATGGTCTGGAGCACGCGGCGGTAGGCGTTGGTGCGTTCCGGCGTCATGGATGCCTTCCTGGGGAGGGGGTCGGCTATGTATCCATGATGGTCGGTGCGCGGGCCGCTGCCTTTACGCCACGGGCCAAAGATCGGCCGCGCGGTTTGTCCCCGAGGGCGAGGCGCTCAGGCCCAGGACGGCGCCAGGCCGTCGGGCAGGAGCGACCCGAGCTGCAGGATCGCCTTGGCGTGCAGCTGGCAGACGCGCGACTCCGAGACGCCGATGACGTCGCCGATCTCGGTGAACGTCAGCTCCTGGTGGTAGCGCAGCCCCAGGACGAGCTGCTCGCGGTCGGGGAGGCGCTGGATCGCGGCGGCGATGTGGTCGCGCAGGTCCTGCGAATGGGCGCTGGCGACCGGGTCGACGGCGTCGTGGTCGGGCAGCGTCTCCAGCAGCGTCGGCTGGACGCCCTCGGCGCGGGTCATGCCCCACGGCTGGTCGAGGGCGACCATGCGCGCGTCGGCGACACGCTGCAGCGACGCGTCGAGCTGCTCGGGGTCCAGCGTCAGCTCCGCGGCGAGCTCGGCGTCGGTCGGCAGGCGCTGCAGGCGCACGGTGAGGTCGGCGGTCGCCTCGTCGATCACGCGCGCCTCGGTGCGCACCGCGCGCGGGACCCAGTCGTTGGCCCGCAGCTCGTCGTAGATCGC
>JAOPZP010000255.1 GCA_025964055.1 Conexibacter sp. | reverse complement strand
CGGCGCCACGCTACCGCCCGCTGCGCGGGTCAGGCGGCCATGGACTCCTGCAGCTCGGCGATCTCCTCGGTCTCGGCGAGGTGCTGGTGCGACGGGCAGTAGCCGTTGTGGGGCAGCGGCATGCGCTGGCAGGCCGTGCCGCGGCGCGTCGTGGCGCGGCACTGCAGCGGCTGCCCGTTGACGTCGATGCCGTTCTGCGGCAGGCGATCCAGCCAGTCCTCGGCACAGGAGACGTAGCGCTGGACGATCGCCCAGACGCGCGCCTGCGCGGTCATCGGGAAGTAGCGGCGGATGTCGGTGAAGAGCGTGCGGGCGGGCCGGGCGAAGTAGTGCCGGTCGCCGACGAGGCGCTCGATGTTCTGCTCGCAGGCGTGGAGCACGTGCTGATGAGCGTCGACGTCGATGGATGTGTCGACGTCACGAGCGAGCTCCCGGAACATGGCCCTGCTGAACTGGTACATGTGACCTCCCCTTGACCCTTGGGCTTGGTTGGCTCCCCGACCGAGTGCATCGTGCCCCGGCCTCATGAAGCACCAACGCACGGTCTGTTGAGTTCGCGTTAAGAGGGTGCCGGCGTTCAGCCGACACTGCCCCGGATCGTCAGATCCAGGACTCGAACGCGGGGGACTCCGTGCCACGGACGACGGCGTGATGGCCGTCGAGGGCAGGGTCCGTGCTGGGGAAGTCGCTGCGGAAGTGCGCTCCGCGGCTCTCCTCGCGGAGCATGGCGCACGCCGCCACCAGCTGCGCCAGTGGATGCGGGTCGGTGGCCAGGGCGGCCAGGCCGTCGCGATCGCGGGTCAGCCCCGCGTGGCGCCAGAGCGCCTCGCGGGTGGACTGCGCCGGGGCGGTGACGGGGGTCGCGGGCGGCGGGTCGTCGGGGGCGATGGGCAGGCGCGGCTCGTCCAGGCCGGCCAGCGCGGCGCGCTTGCCCTGCACGAAGCACTCGGTCAGCGAGTTGGACGCCAGGCGGTTGGCGCCGTGCAGGCCGGTGCACGCGGTCTCGCCGACGACGTAGAGCCCGCCGACGCTCGACGCGCCGTCGAGGTCGGCCACCACGCCGCCCATGCAGTAGTGCGAGGCGGGGGCGACCGGGACGAGCTCGGTCGCCGGGTCGAGGCCCGACTCGCGCAGCGCCCCGACGATGTTGGGGAAGAGCGCGCCGTCGACGTGGCGCATGTCCAGCCAGACGTTCTTGGAGCCCTCGGCGACCATCTTCTCGGCGATCGCGCGCGACACCTCGTCGCGGGGCTTGAGCTCCTCGACGAACCGCTCGCCGCTGCCGTCCAGCAGCGTCGCGCCCTCACCGCGGATCGCCTCGGTGATCAGGAAGCCCTCGCGCCCCGGCACGCCGGTGACCGCCGTGGGGTGGAACTGGACGAACTCGAGGTCGGCGAGCCAGGCGCCCGCGGCGCGGGCGAGCATCAGCCCGATCCCGAGCGAGCCGGGCGGGTTGGTCGTCCGGGCCCACAGGGCGGCGGCGCCGCCGGTGGCCAGGATCGTGGCTCTGGCGCGGACGGCGCGCCCGTCCTCGAGGACGACGCCGACGCAGCGCCCGTCGACCGTCCACGGCGCGGCGGCGCGAGCCTGCTCCAGGACGTCGATGCGCTGCTCCTCGACGACGACGGCGCTGAGCTGGCGCACGACGCGGCGGCCGGTCGCGCTGCCGCCGGCGTGCACGACCCGGCGCTGCGAATGGCCGCCTTCCAGGCCGAGGGCGAGGCCGCCGGCGCCGTCGCGGTCGAAGTGGACGCCGAGGGCCTCGAGCTCGCGGACGGCGCGGGGCGCCTCGCGGCAGAGCAGGGCGGCGGCGCTGCGGCGCACCGCTCCGCGGCCGGCGATCTCGGTGTCCTTGCGGTGCAGGTCGGGCGAGTCGGTGGCGCTGAGGGCGGCGGCGAGCCCGCCCTGGGCCCAGTAGCTGGCGGTCTGCGCCAGCGGCGTGGCGGAGACGAGCGCGACGCGCGCGCCGGCACGGGCGGCGGTGAGCGCGGCGTAGAGCCCGGCTGCCCCGGCGCCCACCACCACGACCTCGGCATCGACGATGGAGGCGGGGTCGGCCACGCGGGTACCGTACCGGCGAGATGGCCGCTCCCGTCCTCTTCCATCACGAGTCCTCGCTGCGGCACGACCCCGGGCCGCACCCCGAGCAGCCGGCGCGCATCACCGCGATCGAGCGTGCGCTGGCGGCGCGCGACTGGCTCGGGTTCGAGCGGCGCGAGTCGCCACTGGCCTCGCGCGAGCTGCTGGAGGCGGTGCATCCCGCCCGGTTGATCAACGGGATCCACGAGCTCTGCGTCAGCGGCGGCGGCGCGATCGACGCCGACACGGTGGTGTCGCCCGGCTCCTGGGAGGCGGCGTGCCATGCGGCGGGCGGCGCGGCCGCGCTGGTCGACGCGCTGCTCGGCGGCGAGGCGCGCCTGGGTGCCTCGGTGCACCGGCCGCCCGGCCACCACGCCGAGATCCGCCGGTCGATGGGGTTCTGCCTGTTCAACAACGTCGCGGTCGCGGCGCGCCGAGCGCGGGATGCCCACGGCGTGGAGCGGGTGCTGATCCTCGACTGGGACGTCCACCACGGCAACGGGACCCAGGACGTCTTCTACGCGACCGACGAGGTGCTGTTCGCCTCGATCCACCAGTCGCCGCTGTACCCGGGGACGGGCGCGGCGTCGGAGACCGGGACCGGCGACGGCGCCGGCACGACGGTCAACCTGCCCGTGCCGCCGGGGACGGGCGACGCGGCGTTCGGCTCCCTGGTCGAGCACGTCGTCGTGCCGCTGGCGCGCCGGTACGCGCCGGGGCTGATCCTCGTCTCGGCCGGCTTCGACGCGCACGTGCGCGATCCGCTCGCCGAGTGCACGGTGACGGACGCGGGCTACGCGACGATGGCGGCTTCGGTGCGGGCGCTGGCCGACGAGCTCGACGTGCCGGTCGGCGTCGTGCTCGAGGGCGGCTACGACCTGGGGGCCCTGGCGACCGGGATGATCGCGACGCTCGAGGTGCTGGCGGGCGACGGACCGGTCGCGGCGCCGGAGCTGCCGGTGCACGAGCTGGCCGAGCGGTACCGCGCGCAGCACGCGGTCGTCGCCGGCTGAGCGGGTCGCCGGTCGCGCTACGGCGCGGGGGTGGCCGACGAGGGGCCGGCCGCCGGCGGCGGCACCGCGGCGCCGGTCGTCTCGTTGGGCTGCGCAGGGGCCGTCGTGGCGGCGCTGACCGTGCCGTCGTCGTGCGTGAGGCTCGTGAAGGCGAGCGCCAGCGCGAGGCCGGCGAGCAGGGCGATCACGGCGAGCAGGGCGATCGGCGCGCGCCAGTTCGGCGTGGGGGCCAGGCGGGTGCGGGCAGGCGCGCCGCACTCCAGGCACCAGTCCTGCTCCGGGGCGACGTAGGAGCCGCAGCGCGGGCAGCGCAGCGGGACGGGCGCGGGACCCGCCGCCGGCAAGGGCGCCGGCGGGTGCTCGGGAACGCTCACGCGTCGGGGCGGTCGCGTGCGGCGAGCGGGTCGCCGCCGGTGACCGTGGTCGCGGCGCCGTCGCCGTGGCCGGCGGCCTGCTCGGGCGT
>JAOPZP010000248.1 GCA_025964055.1 Conexibacter sp. | reverse complement strand
CCGGTGGCCTTGCCGCCGGCCCCGTGGGCCATGGTGATGCAGTCGTCGCGGAACTTCGGCCGCTTGCCGCGCGCGGTCTCGATGATCCCGAGGACCTTGGCCTCACGCTCCGCAGCGGTGGCGGGGGTGCTCACACGACCTCCCGCTCGCGCGCGAAGCGGCCGTAGTTGTAGTAGGCCGCGCAGGCGCCCTCGCTGGAGACCATGCACGTCCCGATCGGGCGCTCGGGCGTGCACGCACTGCCGAAGACCTTGCACTCGTAGGGCTTGATGACGCCCTTGAGCACCTCGCCGCACTGGCAGGCCTTCGGGTCGGCGACGCGGACGCCGGGCACGGCGAAGCGCAGCTCGGCGTCGAGGTCGGCGTAGGCGTCCGACAGCCGCAGGCCGCTGTGGGAGATGAACCCGAGGCCGCGCCACTCGAAGTGCGGGCGCAGCGCGAAGACCTCGGACATGACCTCCAGCGCGCGGAGGTTGCCCTCGTAGGGCACGACGCGCTTGTACTGGTTCTCGACCTCGCAGCGTCCCTCGTCCAACTGCCGCAGGATCATCAGGACCGACTGCAGGATGTCGACCGGCTCGAAGCCCGAGACGACGACCGGCTTGCCGTAGTCGGCCGGGATGAACTCCAGCGGGCGCGCGCCGACGACGGTCGAGACGTGGCCCGGGCCGATGAAGCCGTCCAGCCGCAGGTCCGGCGAGTCGAGCAGCGCGCGCAGCGGCGGCACGATCGTCACGTGGTTGCAGAAGCACGAGAAGTTCGCCACGCCTTCGGCCTTGGCGCGCTTGAGCGTCAGCGCCGTGGACGGCGCGGTGGTCTCGAAGCCGATCGCGAAGAACACCACCTCGCGGTCGGGCTCGGCCTTGGCGATGCGCAGCGCGTCCAGCGGCGAGTAGACCATCCGCACGTCGGCGCCCTGGGCCTTGGCCTCCAGCAGCGTGCCGTTCGATCCCGGGACGCGCATCATGTCGCCGAAGCAGGTCAGGATCACGCCGGGCTCGCGGGCGATCGCGATGCCGTCGTCGACGCGGCCCATCGGGATCACGCACACCGGGCAGCCGGGCCCGTGGACGAGCTCGACGTTGGTGGGCAGCAGGTCGTCGATCCCGTACTTGTAGATCGCGTGCGTGTGACCGCCGCAGACCTCCATGATCTTCAGGTGGCGGCCGGGCTCGACGGCGCCGAGGATCTCCCCGGCCAGCACGCGGCCCAGCGCGGCGTCGCGGAACTCATCGACGAACTTCATGCGACGGCGCCGTCGAGGTGGGCGAGTGCCGTGCCGGCGTGGACGAGCAGCGTGTCACCGGGCACCACGGGCGCCACCAGCGCGATCTCCACCGACTCGTGCTGGCCGTCGCCGGACTCGCACAGCGCGAGGCCCCGCGTGTCGTCGATGCGCAGGACGCGCATCGGGACGCCGTCGTCGCCGCACGTGATGCAGTGGCACGAGACGGCGTTCATTCGATCACGCTCGCCTTCAGCTCCTCGAGCTCGAGCTCGTAGTCGGCCCCCATGCCCTGCAGGAGCTTGAGCGTGGCGGCGGCCTCCTCCTCGTCGACCTTCGACAGGGCGAAGCCGACGTGGATCAGGACCCAGTCGCCGGGCCCGACGCCGGTGCCGTCCTGGTCGAGCAGGCCGACGTTGATCGTGCGCCGCACCCCGGCGACGTCGACGCGGGCGAGCCGGTTTGTAACGTCGACCATCTCGATGATGTGGCCCGGAATCGCCAGGCACATACGCAGCCTCTCGTCGGTGCGACGTTGCCTCTCAGCGTCGCCAGCCCCGGTCTACTCCTGCAGACAGAGCACTTGCAAGCGATGGGAGGCCGGTGGTCTACTGGCATTCCAGATGCCTGTGCCCCAGAACCGGGATGCGGTCGATCGTCACCTCCTCCGCGACAACGCCTACACCATGCTCTGCGCGGCGATCGTCGACGGCACCCTGGCACCGGGAGAAGCGCTGAACGACGGGGAGCTGTGCACCTGGCTGGGACTCAGCCGCACGCCGGTGCGCGACGCGCTGGGACGTCTGGCAGAGGACGGGCTGGTCGAGATCGCGCCGCAGCGCTACACGCGGGTCAGCGGGCTGACCGCCCGTGACGCGCACGACACGTTCCCGCTCCTCGCCGCCGTCCACGCGCTGGCGACCGAGCTGGGCGTCCCCAAGCTGGGCCGCGAGGGAGCCGAGCGGCTGCGCGCCGCGAACGAGGCGTTCGTCGTCGCGCTGACCTCCCGCCGCGCCCGCGCGGTCTACGAGGCCGACGACCGGTTCCACCAGGTCTTCGTGGACGCGGCCGACAACCGCGAGATCGAGCGCTCCCTGCGCCATCTGGCACCCCGCCTGCGGCGCCTCGAGGTCCTGCGGACCGGCGCGCTCCCGGGCCGGCGCTCCGTGGCCCAGCACGAGGCGATCCTGGCGCGCGCGACGTCCGCCGACGCGCGCGGCGCCGCATCGGCGGCCCGCGAGAACTGGCTCGAGCTCGGCGGCCTGATCGAGCGGTCGCTGGCGAAGGCCGTGTAGGCCGCTCCGGGGCGGGCCGGGACGCCCAGCTCCCGCCGATCAGGAGTCGTTCAGGGCCGGGCCGTCACCGTGCCCACCATGTCGACGACCGCTCTGCCCGCCACCGGCCACTCGCGTGGACGCCGGATGCTCAACAAGGTCCCGGAGGTCACCCTCTACTTCTGGGTCATCAAGATCATGTGCACGACGGTCGGCGAGACCGCAGCCGACTACCT
>JAOPZP010000158.1 GCA_025964055.1 Conexibacter sp. | reverse complement strand
GACCCGCCGGCCTCTTCGAGCTCCTGCTTGAGCTTCTCGGCCTCGTCGCGCTCCAGGCCTTCCTTGACGGCCTTGGGGGCCTCGTCGACGAGCGCCTTGGCCTCCTTCAGGCCCAGGCCGGTCGCGGCGCGCACGACCTTGATGACCTGGATCTTCTTGTCGCCCGAGGCGGTGAGGACGACGTCGACCGTGGAGGACTCCTCCTCGGCGGCGGCGGCGCCATCCCCGCCACCGGCGGGAGCGGCAGCGGCGACGGCGGTCGCGGAGACGCCGAACTCCTCCTCGAGGGCCTTGATGCGCTCGGACAGCTCGAGCACGGAGATGCCCTTGAGCTCTTCGATCCAATCAGCGGTGGTGGTAGCCATATCTAGTTCTCCTGGGTCTCAGTGGTGGTGTCGGCGGGGCCCTCGGCGGGCTCCTCCGAGGATGCGGCAGGCTCGGGAGCCTCCGCGTCCTGATCAGTGGTGTCGTCGTCGGTCGCCGGGGCGGCTTCCGCGACAGGCGCGGCTGGCGTAGGCGCGTCGCCGGACGGGACTTCGCCCGACTCCTTCTTCTCCAGCACGCCGCCGAGCGCGATCGCGAGACCCGACACGAGGCCGTTGAGGCTCCGTGCGAGGCCGGTGATCGGCGAGGCGACCATCCCGACGAGCTGGCCGTACAGCACCTGGCGCGTGGGGAGGCGGGAGATGGCGGTGATCTGCGCGGCGTCGAGCGCCTCGCCGTTCATGAGGCCGCCCTTGAACGGCAGCAGCTCGCCACCGGTGGAACGCTGGTAGTCCGCGATCGCCTTGGCGGCCGCGGCGGCGTCCCCGCGCACGAACGTCAGCGCCGTCGGACCCTCGAGGAGGGCCTTGAGGACCTCCGCGTCGGCCTGGTCGGCGGCGCGCTCGGTGAGCGTGTTCTTGACGACGCGGAACGTCGCGTCGGACTCGCGGAGCCGGGTGCGGAGCTCGGCGACCTGCGCGACGGTGATGCCGCGGTAGTCGACGGCGAACACCGCCTCCGAGCCTTGGATCTGCTCAGCGATCTCGGCGACCGCTGCTGCTTTCTGGTCCCTGTTCACGGGCCTCCTCTGCCGGGCTTGCCGTGGATTCGCATCCACGCGCCGGCGGTCTCAGGACGGCCTCGGGTGTCGAACGTGACTACGCAGCCGAAGCTGCGGTGTCCGCGTTCTCCAGTCCGAGGATGTCGCGGGTACGGGACGGGTCGACCTTGATGCCCGGGCCCATCGTCGAAGCGACGGTGACCGAGTGCAGGTAACGACCCTTGGCCGCCGAGGGCTTGGCTCGAATGAGCTCCTCGATGACGGCGGCGTAGTTCTCGAGCAGGGCGCGCTCTTCGAAGGAGGTCTTGCCGATGTTCAGGTGAACGATGGCGGTCCGGTCGGTGCGGTACTCGACCTTGCCGGACTTGGACTCCTCGACGGCCTTGGCCACGTCCATCGTGACCGTGCCGACCTTGGGGTTCGGCATCTTGCCCTGCGGGCCCAGGATGCGGCCGAGACGGCCGACCACGGGCATCATGTCGGGCGTCGCGATGGCGACGTCGAAGTCGGTGAAGCCCTCTTCGATCTTCTTGGCGAGGTCGTCGGCGCCGACGATGTCCGCGCCGGCCTCCTCGGCCTCACGGGCCTTGTCGCCCTTGGCGAAGACCACGATCTTGACGTCCTTGCCGAGGCCGTTGGGCAGCGCGATGGTGCCGCGCAGCTGCTCGTCGGCGTGGCGGACGTTCAGGCCCGTGCGGATGTGGAGCTCGACGGACTCGTCGAACTTCGCGCGCTTGAGGTCGCGGACGAGCTTGATCGCCTCGGCGGGCAGGTACTCGTGCTCGCGGTCGACCTTCGCCTTGACCTCGACGTAGTTCTTTCCGTGCTTGGCCATGTCAGACGACCTCCACGCCCATGCTGCGGGCCGTTCCTTCGATGATCTTGCTCGCCTGATCGACGTCGTGCGCGTTCAGGTCGTCAAGCTTCTTCTCGGCGATCACCCGGATCTGGTCCTTGGTGATGCGGCCGACCTTGTCGCGATGCGGCTCGCCGGAGCCCTTCTCGAGGCCGATGGCCTGCTTGATGAGCACCGCGGCGGGCGGCGTCTTGGTCACGAACGTGAACGAGCGGTCCTCGTAGACCGTGATCACGACCGGGATGATGGTGCCGGAGTCCTGCTGGGTCTGGGCGTTGAACGCCTTGCAGAACTCCATGATGTTGATGCCGTGCTGACCGAGCGCAGGACCGACCGGCGGAGCCGGGCTCGCCTGGCCGCCTACGGCCTGCAGCTTGATCTGGGTGAGGACCTTCTTGGCCATACGAGTAAACGCCTTCTAGATCTTCTTGACCTGGTCGAAGCCCACCTCGACGGGCGTCTCTCGACCGAAAATGGATACCAGCACCTTCAACTTCTGCGCGTCCTGGTTGATCTCCGAGATCTCGCCGGAGAAGTCGGACAACGGGCCCGAGATCACCTTGACGGACTCGCCGATCGAGAACTGCGCCTTCGTGGCGACCTTCTGCGCGACCTCACGGTGCAGCAGGCGATCGACCTCGGGCTGGGTGAGCGGGACGGGCTCGTTGGAGGCACCGACGAAGCCGGTGACCCCTGGCGTGCCCTTGACGAGCTGCCACGAGTCCTCGTTGAGGTCCATGTTGACCAGCACGTACCCGGGCATGGTCCGCTTCTCCTGCGAGACCTTCTGCCCGTCCTTCATCTCCGAGACCGTCTCGGTGGGGACCACCACGGAGCGGATCGCGCGACGCTGCCCGAGGGAGCTCGCGCGATGCTCGAGGTTGGACTTGACCTTGTTCTCGTGTCCCGAGTATGTGTTGACGACGTACCAGCGATACATGAAGTTTCCGTACTAGAGGATGACGTCGACGACTTTTTGGGCGACCCAGTCGGCAAAGCCGAGGTAGGCGCCGGCGACGATGACGAAGCCCACGACGACTGCGGTGGCCTGACCGACCTGACGGCGATCGGGCCACTGGACGCGCTGCAGCTCGGCCCAGCTGGCCCGGAGGAACACGAGGAAGCGCGGGCCGCCGGTGCGGGCCGGCTCGCGGCCGCCGCTCCGGGCGATGGCCCGATCCTCCTCGTCGACGTCGCCGTCGCCGTCGAGGTCGCCGACCTCGGTCGCCGCCTGCTCGAGCTCGGCGTCGGAGGTCGTGTCGTCCGGGGTGCCTGCCGCGCCGCTGACCAGCCCCGCCTCGAACCCCTCGACCTCGCCGGAGGCGTGGTCGAGCTCGCCCGGGACGTTCTCCCGGTGCGGTTCGGTCGGCTCGGGGCCGGGGTTGGGGGTCTTTCGGTCAGGCATGGGGCTTGCCGCTCAGGGGACCTAGCGGGTCTCCCGGTGGCTGGTCTGGCAGCGGCACCACTTGCAGAACTTGCGCAGGGTGATGCGATCCGGCGTGTTCCGCTTGCTCTTGTTCGTCTGGTAGTTGCGGCGCTTGCAGTCCTCGCATGCGAGGGTCACTGCGATGCGCACGTCTCCGCGGGCCATTGGGCAGGCTCCCGTCGAGGATGTACTGGAGAAAGTCGATGCGACCTAGCGCTTGACCCGGGGCAAAGAAACGACTCGCCCCGGAGCGAGTCGACTTCGCAGGATAGCGCGGTTGCGCAAACCGCGGCATGACGTTCGAGGGCTGCCGCAATGGCATGGGCCGCGCCATGCGGGGTCCGGACGGAGTGCGGCCGGGCCGGATCGTCGTGGGTAGCGTCACGCAATCCAGCGGGCTAGCATGGCACGATGCTCGGTCGCACCTATGAGTCGCAGCGCTGCTCGGTCGCTCGCACGCTCGAGCTGGTGGGTGAGCGCTGGACGCTGCTGATCGTCCGCGACGCCTTCCTCGGCGTCCGCCGCTTCGGCGACTTCGCCGACCGGCTGGGCATCGCGCGCAACGTGCTGCAGGACCGGCTGGAGCGCCTCGTCGAGGCGGGCGTGCTCACCAAGGTGCCCTACCAGGAGCGTCCGCTGCGCCACGAGTACCGCCTGACCGACATGGGCCGCGACCTGTGGCCGTCGATCGTCGCGCTGCTGCAGTTCGGCGACAAGCACCTCGCGCACCCCGACGGGCCGCCGATGGTGCTGCTGCACCGCGACTGCGGTGGCGAGCTCGACGACCGGCGCATCTGCACGAAGTGCAGCGCGGCGCTGGAGCTGCGCGACGTGGAGACCGTCGCGGGGCCGGGCGGCGCCCGGATGCCCTCGGCCGCATGACGGCACGCCCCGCGCTCGTCCTCGAGCACGAGGCCGACGCCCCCGCCGCGCTGCTGGCCGAGTGGGCCGCCGACCGCGGACTGCCGATCGAGGTCGTGCCCGCGGGCGCGCCGATCCCCGATCCGGCCGGCCGGCCGTTCGTCGTCGCGCTCGGCTCCGAGGCGTCGGCCTACGACGACGGGGTGCCGTGGCTGGCGAGCGAGCGGACCGCCCTGGATCGCGCCTTGGCGGCGGGCGTCCCCGTACTCGGCATCTGCTTCGGCGCCCAGCACCTGGCGCGCGCGCTGGGCGGCACGGTCGGTCCGGCGGTGCGGCCGGAGGTCGGCTGGCTGGAGATCGACACCTTCGCGGCAGCCGTCGTGCCGCCGGGCCCATGGCTGCAGTGGCACCGCGACGCGTTCACCGTGCCGCCCGGCGGCGAGCTGCTGGCGCGCTCGGCCGTCAGCGCCCAGGCGTTCCGCCACGGCCCGCACCTGGGCGTCCAGTTCCACCCCGAGGTCACGGCCGCGGTCGTGGCCGGCTGGGCGCGCGACTATCCGGAGTCGGTCGCGCGCGCGGGGACCACGGTCGAGGCCGTCCTGGCCGGCAGCGAGGCGTGGGCCGCGGACGCGCGCCGGCGCGCGTGGGCGCTCTTCGACGCGTTCCTCGCCTCGGTGCCGCACGCCATCCTCGGTTGACGCCGCGGAGCCGCGGGTAGGTGATCGGCGACATGACTGAGACTTCCGTCGAACCCACGGCACCGCCGGTCGACGGCCGTGCCGACCTGCGCCGGCGCCCGGCCGCCGAGCTGATGCGCGATCTCTCCACCCAGGTCTCCACGCTGGTGCGCCAGGAGCTCGAGCTCGCCAAGGTGGAGCTGACGGCCAAGGGCAGGCAGGCCAGCATCGGCGCCGGCATGTTCGGCGGCGCCGGGCTCCTGGCCCTCTACGGCGTCGGCGCGATCGTCGCCGCCGCGATCCTCGCCCTCTCGACGGCCGTCGCCGGGTGGCTGGCCGCGATCATCGTCGGCGCCGTGCTGTTCGCCGTGGCCGGCGTGCTCGCGCTGATGGGCCGGGCGCGCGCCAAGCGCGCGGTGCCGCCGGCGCCCGAGCAGGCCGTCGCGTCGGTCAAGGAGGACGTGCGCTTCACCAAGGAGCACGTCGCCGAGGCCCGCCAACACCAGCAGCTGCACCGATGAGCGACGCTGGGTCCCGAACGCCCGACGAGATCCGCCGCGACATCGAGCACACGCGCGTGGACCTGGCCGAGACGGCCGCCGCGCTGGCCGAGCGCGCCGACGTCAAGGCGCGCGCGCACGAGAAGATCGACGAGACGCGGGCGCGCGTCACCACCAAGCTCGACGAGGCCAAGGCCAAGGTCGCCGGCACCGCCGGCGCCGCCAAGGAGAAGGCCGCTGACGCCACGCCGGCGTCGGTCGCCGACGGCGCGCAGAGCGCCGCGTCCTCCGCCGCCGACACGGCCCGCAGCAACCCGCTCCCGCTCACGCTCGTCGCGAGCTTCGCCGCCGGGATGCTGATCGGGTGGCTCGTCGCGCGGCGCCGCTGAAGCTTCGCCCCACGCCGCGGCGCCGCGGCGCGCCGCGGCTCAGCCGTCGTCGAAGATCTCCTGCAGCGGGCCGAGCAGGCGATGCGACCGCTTCGAGACGCCCGGCAGCGCGACCAGCCGGTGGCTGGGCGGCTGGCCGGCGTTGCGGCGGCGCAGCTGCTCCATCGCCGTCGGGCGCCAGTGGCGGTCGATGACCGCCACGGGATCGGCGCCGGCGAGGTCGGCGACGGGGAGCTGGAGGTGCTCGGACCAGAGGCGCTCGCGCGTGGCGCGGGCCAGCGTGGCGTCGTCGGTGACGACGTTCATCTCGGTGTCGTTGAGCAGCGAGTGGCTGTTGAGGTTGGCCGAGCCGACCGTCATCCAGCGGTCGTCGATGATCCCGACCTTCGCGTGGACGTAGAGCGGGTCGTCGCGCTGCCCGCTCAGCGAGCGGATCGTGGTGGCGAGGAAGTGCGGGTTGTCGCTCCCGTCGGCGTCGGCCAGCACGCCGAGCTGGCCGCGGGTGTCGTCCTGGCCGTTGTTGGCGTTGGCCGGCAGGAGCACGACGAGGCGGAAGTCGGGGGTGGGTGGCCGCTCGAGCTTGTCGACCAGCAGCTCGACGATCTCGGGCGACCAGAGGAACTGGTTCTCGAAGTAGATGAAGCGCTGCGCGGAGCGGATGGCGCGCACGTAGGACTCGAGGATCCGGAAGTCGCCCTTGGGCACCGCGTCGTACATGTCCTCGGCGACGGTGCGCACCATCTGCACGGTGCTCGTGCCCTCGCCCTCCAGCGGCGCGGGCCGGATCGGCGGCGGGAGCCGCTGGCGGGTCACCTCGTGCCACCGCATCGCGAAGTGCTCGGCGACGTCGCCGACCACCGGGCCCTCCAGCCGGCTGCCGACGTCGTGCCAACCCAGCCGGCGGCGCGCCTCGTGATCGGACCGGTCGAAGCGGTCGCCGGCGAGGTCGGTCATGTCGATGCCGCCGACGAACGCGACCTCGTCGTCGATGACCATGGTCTTCTCGTGATGGCAGTGGACCGGGTGCTCGCGCGGGTCCTTGACGCATTGGATCCGGGTGTCGCGCACGAGGACCTCGACCCCGGCGTCGACCTCCTTGCGCGTGGGGTGGAACACCGGCACCGGCGCACCGGCCCAGACCATCACGCGGACGTCGATGCGCTCGGCCAGCTCGGCCAGCAGCGCGCCGAGGACGACGGGCCGCTCGCCCCGGACCAGCTCGAAGTGCGCGGCGACGTGCCAGCCGGTGATGTGGACGTGGGAGCGCGCGCCCCGCAGCGCCTCGGCGATCGCGGGCAGCGCGGTCGCGCCGTCGACGAGCACCTCGAGGCGGCACCCGGGACGCGGCGCCGGCTCGCCGGTGGCAAACAGCGTCGGCGCCGGCGGCGGGTCGAGGACCCCTCGATGGCCGAGGCGGGCCAGGCGCCGGCGATGGTGGACCTTGACGGTGGACTCGATCGCGGCGCCCAGCAGCGCATCGGCGCGGGCGGCGGGTGCGGGCGACATGACCGCAGGTATGCCCCGGCGCGCGCGCTTCACGCATGGCGGGCGGCCACCAGCGCAGGACCTTCTCGCAGCGCGTCCCCTGCCGGGCTACACGGCGCCGAGCCCGACCAGCAGGAGCAGCCCGGCGCCGGCGAGCGCGGCGAGCGCGATCACGACCGCGTTGAGGACGAGCAGGCTCCGGAGGTGGGTCAGGGGCGGCACGGACGGGGCGTCGGGCGCGGGCGCGACGTCGGGCCCCGGGGTCGGCTCCGGGTCCGGGATCGGCTCGGGGTCCGGGCTCGGGTCGGGGTGCGGGTGCGGGTCGGGGTCCGGCGCGGCGACGGCGGCCGACAGCCTGCCGGCGATGAAGGTGTTGAGCGGGACGCCCTCGGCCTCGGCGGCCTCGGCGAGCTCGCCGTGCAGGGAGCGTGGGAGGCGCAGGAGCAGCCGGCCGCTGCGGCCGTCGCGCTGCGTGGCGGGGGTGGTGGCAGGTCGCGGCGGCGCCGCGCCGTCGGCGTCGTCATGGTCGGGCGGGTCCAGCTCTCGCCGCAGCCGGTCGAGCGCCGCGCGGAGCAGGCGGGAGACGTGCGCCTGGGAGAGCCCCAGCTCGCGCGCGATCTGCCGCTGGCTGAAGTCCTCGCGGTAGCGGAGCTCCAGCAGGCGCCGCTCGCGCTCGTCGAGGATGTCCCACCCGGCCTCGAGGAGCAGGCGCGCCTCGGCGGCGTCGGTGTCGGCGCGGGCCACCGCCGGCCGGTCCGGCGCCTCGCCGTCCAGCGCGACCGGCCGGGCGGCGTCG
>JAOPZP010000150.1 GCA_025964055.1 Conexibacter sp. | reverse complement strand
CGGTGACGAGGCCCTGCAGGCGCGCGGCCTCGCGCAGGTCGTCGAGCGCCTCGGGCGGCGCGGTGGCCGGCAGGGCGGCCATCAGCGCGTCGCGACGCTGGTTGAGCTCGGCGAGCTCGTCGAAGCGCTCGTCGGTGACGAGCGCGTGCTCCTCGCGGGCGAGCGCCGCGAGCCCCGCGAACAGCCGCGCGCTCATGCGGAGGCGGGCGCCTGCGCCGCGGCCTGCTCGGCGAGCTTGGCCCAGGCCTCGCGCAGGCTGGACAGCAGCGCCACGACCTGGCCGATCTTGACGTCGTCGCGCTGGACGCGCGCCTCGATCAGCGTGCGCTTCTGGAAGATGTAGATGGCCTGGAGGCGCTCGGCGATCTCGCCGGTGTCCATGTTCAGCGTGGCGATCAGCTCGTCGATGATGGCCTCGCCGCGGCCGAGCTTCTCGTAGCTGTGCAGGAACGCGCCTTCGCGCATGGCGACCTCGGCCTGGCGCAGGAAGCGCACGGCACCGTCGTAGAGCATCACGACGAGCTGCTCCGGGGTGGCCGTCAGGACGGCGCTCTGGCGGTAGGCCTGGGGGCTGGCGTAGGGGTTCATGGGGTTCGCTTCCGAGGGAGGGGGACGTGCTCTGGCATCGCCGGAGGGAGGGACCGGGCGCTAGCCCGTGGTGTGCGATGCCAGGTAGCTGGTGAGGCTGCTGCCGACGGCCTGGCTCTTCTGCATGGCCTGCTCGAGCGCGGTGAACTTCTTGTTGTAGGTGTTCTCCTTGGCGTCCATCCGGGCGTCGAACGTGGTGAGCTTGTCCGCGATGTCGCTCAGGTCCTTCGTCGCGGCGGTCACCCGCGCGTCGAAGATGCCGCCGGTGCCCTGCAGCGGCGCCAGCAGCGCGCCGAAGGACTGGGCGAAGCCGTCGGTGCCGCTCAGGCCGCCCAGCAGCTTGCGCACGCCCAGCGGGTTGGCGTCCAGGGCGGCGTTGAGCTTGGTGGTGTCGAGGACGAGCTTGCCGTCGACGGCGTCCTGGTTGACCGCCGCGCCCGTGTTGGCGGCGCCGGTCGAGATGCCCAGGTCGGTGAGCGCGGTCAGCCCGCTGAGGCCGGCGATCGGCGCCGAGACCGACGCGCGGAAGCTCGAGAGCATGCTCGACAGGCCGGAGTCGCCGAACAGCGTGCCCTTCTGGGCGTCGGCGGAGTTCGCGGCCTTCGGGACGCGCTTCTCGTCGAGGTCGGCGCGCGTGGTGGTCACCAGCGCGTTGTAGGCCGTGATGAAGTTCTGGACCTTCGTGGCGATCGCGTCGCGGTCGGGGCCTGGCGTGCCGACGCTCAGGCCGACCGTGCTCCCCACCGCGGTCTTGCCCTTCAGCGTGAGCGTGACGCCTGGCAGCGCGTCGGTGATCGTGTTGGACTGGCGCTCGACCGGGGCGCCGTTGATCGTGAGCTTGGCGTTGAGGCCCGCGACGCGCTCGGTCTCGGCGCCGGCGCCGGTGGCGGAGAACTGGCTGCTGTCGCCGGTGGCCTTGGCGGCCAGCACGAGGTCGCCGTTGACGTTGACCGCGTAGATGTTGGCGTCGGTGCTCGAGTTGATCGCCGAGACGGCGTCGTCGACGCTCGCGCCGGCCTTGAGGTCGATCGAGGCCCGCTCGGTCCCGTTCTGGTTGAGGATCTTCAGCGGGCCGTCGGCCGCGGGGCTCTGGAAGCCGTAGGTCCGCCGCTCGGCGGTGGCCAGCTGGGTGATCGAGACGTCGTAGCCGCCGGGGGGCGCGCCGCCGGTGCGGGTCGCGGTGAGCTTGGTGGCGTCGCCGCTCTCGACCGACTGCGTGTCGACCCAGGTCGCGGCCGACTTGAGGTCGTCGTTGGCCGACTTCAGCGCGGTCAGCTTGGTGTTGATGTCCTGCAGGAGGCTCTGGCGCTTGGTGGTCGCGCTCTGGTCGAACGTGATCTTCGTGCGCGGGGTCCGCTCGATGGCCATCAGCTGGCTGATGAGCGAGGCGGTGTCCATCCCGGAGGCGAGCCCGCTGAGCTGGATGCCGGCCATGAGCTAGGCCGCCGAGGCCGGGTCGGGCTCCGTGCCGAGGACCTCGCCGAGCGAGACCGGGCGCAGCGTGCGGCCGTCGACGTCGCACAGCGAGGCGACGACGCGGTTGGTCAGCCGGTGGGTGTCGAACCGCACCCGCTGGCCGCGCTGCGCGAGGTCGTCGGCGAGCTGGCCGGCGCGGGTGATGTCGTCCCACACCTCCTCGGGGATCCGATCGGGGCCGGTCATCCGGCGCCGCCGGGCCTCGGCGAGGTCGAGCACCTGCGCGAACTCCCCGGTCTGCGCCGCCGCCGCGGTCCGCACCGGTCCGGGGAAGGCTCCCACGCCGATCCCGTTGCTCGCATCGATGTCCATCCCGATCCTTTCGAAGTCCTTCGGGCTCGTCCATGAGCCGCCTGCCCCTGTCCTTCCGGTCATCGGTGTGCCGGAGAGGCGCTTGAGCGCAGGCCTGGACGATCGGTCGATCGTCCGCGGAAGCTGGCAGGCGAGGGCCGGCATGGCGCTCAGGCGGCCGCCCGCAGCGTCGCGGCCTCGTCGCGCATCAGCTGCGCGTCCTCGTGCAGCCCCTGGAGCTCGGCGAGCTGGGCGAGGCCCAGCATCGAGCGCTCGTCGGGGCCCTGGCGCTCCACGGTCCCGATCCACTCCTGGGCGGCGGACTCGTAGAAGCCGCGCCGCAGGTAGACGCCGGCCAGCAGCTCGCGCTGCTCGCGCCACGGCAGCGCCAGGCGCTCGACGACGGCGGCGAGCCGCTCGAAGCCGTCGAAGTCCTCCAGGCGGGCGAGCGCCTCGAGCATCGTGGCCACCAGCGGCGCGGCCGCGGCCGGCACGACGTCGGAGGCGTCGTCGCCGCCGCGCCAGGCCGTGAAGGCGGCGAGCTCGGCGGGGTCGATCCCCGCGGCGGCCGCGTAGGCGAAGGCGTCGTCGGCCAGCGGTGCAGGGGCGGCCGCGGCCAGGCGGGCGAACACCGCGGTCCGCGCGGCGGCGGGGCCGTGGGGCGCGTCGGCCGGCACGGCAAGGGCCTCGGCGGCGGCGGCGTCG
>JAOPZP010000114.1 GCA_025964055.1 Conexibacter sp. | reverse complement strand
CGCTTCGCGGCGCCCCGGCGGGGCGCCCGGAGCAGGCGCGCGGCGTAGTCGCACCCATGCTCGGCCCGTCCCTGATCGAGCGCGGCGTCCGGGCCGCCGCCGGGCGCCTGCAGCAGCGCGTCCCGGTCGCCGACCTCGACGAGCGCGACCCCGACTACATCCGCGAGACGCTGCCGCGCATGTGGCTGCTGAGCAGCCTGTACTTCCGCGGCGAGGTGCGCGGGTTGGGCCACATCCCCGACGAGGGCGCGGCGCTGCTGGTCGGCAACCACTCCGGCGGCAACCTGACGCCCGACACGACCGTCTTCTCGCTCGCCTTCCACGCCTACTTCGGCGTCGAGCGGCCCTTCCACCAGCTCGCCCACAACCTGGTGCTGTCGATGCCGGGCCTCGGCTTCCTGCGCAAGTACGGCACGGTCGCGGCCTCGCCGGAGAACGCGCGCAAGGCGCTGCAGTCCGGCGCCGCGGTGCTCGTCTACCCCGGTGGCGACCGCGAGGTCCACCGCCCGTCGTGGCAGGGCGGGCGCATCGCCTTCGGCGACCGCAAGGGCTACGTCCGCCTGGCGCTCGACCAGGACGTCCCGATCGTGCCCGTCGTCGCCGTCGGCGGTCAGGAGACCGCGCTCTTCCTCACCCAGGGCGAGGCGCTCAGCCGTCTCCTGCTGCTCGACCGGCTGATGCGCTTGAAGGTCCTGCCCATCTCGCTGGGACCGCCGTGGGGCCTGAACGTCGGCGACTTCCTGGGGCACATCCCGCTGCCGGCCAAGATCACCGTCGAGGTGCTCCCGCCGATCCACCTGCGCGAGGAGTTCGGCGCCGAGCCCGACGTCGACGAGGTCCACGCGCACGTCACGCGGCTGATGCAGGAGACGCTCGACGCGCTGTCGGCCGAGCGTCGCTTCCCGGTGATCGGGTAGATGTAGGCCATGCGCGTGGCCGCCGACATCGAGATCACCGCGCCCGCCGGCGCGGTCTGGGCGTTCATCGACGACCCGGCGTGCTACCTCCACTTCATGTCCGGGATCACGCGCTGGGAGGTCGTCGGTGAGCAGGCCAGCGGCCTGGGCGCGCGCTACCGGATGCTCATGCACGTCGGCTCGGCCGAGGTCGGCGGGCTGGTCGAGGTGGTCGAGCACGAGACCGACCGCGACATGGCGTGGGTGTCGGTCGTCGGGATCGACCAGCGCGGCCGCTGGCGCCTGCGCCCGGCCCGCGGATCGGGCGCCCACCCGCGCCGGACGCGCGTCGAGCTGCGCCTCTCCTACGGCGTCGCCGGCGCCGGGCTCTTCGGCTGGCTGGCCGAGCACGTCGCCGCCCCGATCGTGCGGGGCAACCTGCGCCGCTCGCTGCAGCAGCTCAAGCGCCAGGTCGAGCACGAGCAGCTGCGCAGCGCCGCGGCCGCCCGGCGCGCGGCCCGCGTGGCGTAGCGCCGGCGCGCCCGCGAGTACCCTGCGAGGCCGATGCCGCCCGGCTCCGCGCTCGACATCCTGGTCGTCGACGACGACGACGCCCTCCGCGACATGCTCAAGCGCTCGTTCGAGCGCGAGGGCCATCGCATCACGTCCGTCGCCGACGGCCACGGGGCGCTGGAGGAGGCCGGCCGCGGCCAGTTCGACGTGATCCTGCTCGACGTGGCGCTCGGCCCGGGGCCGACGGGCTACGACGTCGCCCGCGCGCTGCGTGCCCGCCGCAACGTGACGCCGCTGATCATGCTGACCGCGCTGGACTCCGAGGCCGACGCGGTCCAGGGCCTGGAGGCCGGCGCCGACGACTACGTCACCAAGCCGTTCGGGCTGGCCGAGCTGCGCTCCCGCATCCGGGCCGTGCTGCGCCGCGCCCACGGCAACCTGCTCGACGACGGCCTGGTGGAGATCGGCAACGTCGTGCTCGACCAGCGCCAGCGCGAGGTGTCGGTCGACGCCAAGCCGGTGCGCCTGACGTTCGCCGAGTTCGAGCTGCTGCAGTGCCTGATGGGCCGGCCCGGCCGGCTGCAGAACCGCCAGGAGCTGCTGCGCGCGATCTGGGGCGACAGCGCCTACCGCGACCCGCGCGCGATCGACGTCCACATCCGCCACCTGCGCGAGAAGCTCGAGGACCAGCCGGACGACCCGAAGCTGATCCTCACCGTGCGGGGCGCCGGCTACCGCTTCCGCGACCGGTGAGGCTGATGAGCCTGCGCACGCGCCTGCTGCTGGCCCTGCTGGCGACGAGCGTGGTGACGCTGGCGGTCGCGGCGCTGGCGCTGCTCTCGCCGCTGCAGACGCGGCTGCGCGACGAGTCGCGCAACTCCGTGCGGTCGACGGTGCAGGCGACGCGCGGCACGATCGAGGCGCAGCTCCATCACGGCGACGACTGGGCCTACTCGTCACCGGCCGCCGACACCATGCGCAAGCTCGCCGACCGCACCGGCGCCCGCGTGCTGCTCTACCAGGTGCCGATCGACCTGAACACCTTCCCCCCGTTCGACTCCGGGAGCGGATCCACGAAGACCGACGACGTCTTCACGGTGCTCGGCAACGGCGGGCGCACCGTGGTCAGCAACACCGAGGCCGAGGGCACGCGGCTGGCCGTCCCCCTGCCGGTCACCAAGCCGCGGTTCGTCCTGGCGGTGCGCCGCCCCGACACGGAGTCGGCGCAGGCCGTCGACGTCGTGCGCAGCGCGTTCGTGACCGCCGCGGTGATCGGGCTCGGCGTCGCGCTGCTGCTGGGCATCCTGCTGTCGACGGGCCTCTCGCGCCGGCTCGGGCGGCTGCGGCGCAGCGCGCTCGCGCTGGCCGCCGACGGCGTCAACGCGCCCCCGCCGCCCGTCGACTCCGGCCAGGACGAGGTCGGCGACCTCGCCCGCGCGCTCGGCTCGATGCAGCGCGCGCTGCGCCGCCAGGAGGAGGCGCGGCGCGCGTTCGTCGCGACCGCCAGCCACGAGCTGCGCACGCCGCTGACCTCGCTGCAGGGCAACCTGGAGCTGCTGACCGAGGACCTCGACGCGGGCCACCTGGACGTGGAGGAGGCCGGCGCGGTCCTGCGCGGCGCCCAGGGCCAGCTCCGGCGCCTGGCGAACCTCGCCTCCGAGCTGCTGGACCTCAGCCGCCTGGACGCGGGCGTCGAGCTGCGCCGCGAGCCGGTGGAGATCGGCGAGCTGGCGCGCGCCGTCGCCGCCGAGTTCGAGCTGCGCACGCGCGACCGGTCGGTCGCGCTGGAGGTCGTCCCGCCGACCGGCCCGGTGTGGGCCGCCGGCGACCCGGGCGCCGTCGCGCGCGTCGCGCGCATCCTGATCGACAACGCCCTGCGCTTCTCGCCCGCCGGCGAGGCGATCCGCGTGACCGCGGCCTACCACGGCGACCGCGCGACGCTCGAGGTCGCCGACCGCGGGCCGGGGGTCCTCCAGGACGAGGGCGAGCTGATCTTCGAGCGCTTCCAGCGCGGCACGCGGACCGGCGGCGAGGGCGGCTTCGGGCTGGGCCTGGCCATCGGGCGCGAGCTGGCGCACCGCCTGGGCGGCCAGCTGGCGCTGGCGCCGCCGCCCGCCGGGAAGACCGGCGCGCGGTTCGTCCTGACGCTGCCGATCGAGCTGCCGCGCGGGTCGAGCACAGAGGACGGCGATGCCGGGGACGCCCCGGCCGAGCACCCCACGCTCCCG
>JAOPZP010000070.1 GCA_025964055.1 Conexibacter sp. | reverse complement strand
CTGGGACAATGGATGCGTGCTGGCCTTCATCCCGAGCCCATCGTCCAACGGCTTCCACCTGGGCCCGCTGCTGGTTCACGCGTACGGCTTGACCTATGTCGTCGGGGTCCTGGCGGCCGTGGCCTTGACGGCGCGGCGTTGGGAGCGGGTCGGGGGCCAGCGCGATCTCGTCAGCGAAGTCGCGCTGTGGGGCTTTCCGGCTGGGCTCCTCGGCGGGCGCCTGTACTTCCTGGCGACGAGCTGGGATCAGGCACCGCACGCCTGGTGGGGTCCGCTCGCGATCTGGAAGGGGGGCCTCGGCATCTGGGGCGGGATCGCGGCGGGGACGCTGGCCGGACTGGTGGTGCTGCGCCGTCGTCGTGCCGACGTGCCGGCGTTCCTCGACGCGGCTGCACCCGGGCTCCTGGTCGCCCAGGCGATCGGCCGCGTCGGGAACTACTTCAACCAGGAGCTCTTCGGGGGGCCGTCGAACCTGCCGTGGGCGCTGCACATCGACGCCGCTCATCGCCCCGACGGCTACACGTCCTTCACGACGTTCCAGCCAACGTTCTTGTACGAGTTGGTCTTCAACCTGGCGCTCGCCGGCGTGCTGGTCTGGCTCGGACATCGTCGCCGCGTCGCCCCGGGTGGGCTGTTCGCGCTGTACGTCGCGGGCTACTCCGCGTTCCGCATCTTCGAGGAGCTGCTGCGGGTCGACCCGGCACATCACCTGCTCGGACTCCGGCTCAACTTCTACGTCGCTGGGGTCCTGACCGTGGTGGCGCTGACCTGGTTCGCGCGCCTGCAGGGCTGGGGGCGTCGCCGGATCGCGCGGGGCGGGGCGCTCCTGTTGGCCGGCGGAGCCCTGGTGACGTGCGGGTGCGGACAGCAGACGGGTGCGCCCGGCGCCGCCCCGCCCGTGGGTGGCCCCTCGGCCGCTCTGGCGCCCAGCGTCGTCTTCGACGTGCCGCCACCTGGACCGTGAGGCCCGCTGCGCATGCGCCGGGTGTACGTCGTCGGCCCTACGGCAGCGCCACGTAGGACTTCAGGAACGCCCTGGCCGACGGGGTGTCGAGCCGGTAGTCGACGTTCGTGGACCGGCAGACGTAGTCGCCGGTGATGGTGGTCGCCGCCAGGATGTCGGTCGTCCCGAGGAAGTTCGGCCCGCCCGAGTCGCCGTAGCACGTGCCGCCGTTGCCGGTGGCCGGGTTCATCGAGATGCGCAGCCACGACGGGTTGATGGCGTTCAGCGTGCCGGTCGCCACACCGCGCACGTCGTCGTAGAGGAACTGGTGTCCCCCGGGACCGTTGGTGACCTCGTAGGCGCCGTAGCCGACCGAGGTGAACTGCTGCGACCCCGAGAGGCCGGCCAACGAGCCGGCCGCCGGCAGCCGGGCCGGCGCGATGCCCTTGATCGGCCTTCCGAACACGACCACCGCGATGTCGTGCGGGTCGTTCTGCGACTTGCCGTACTGCGGGTCGGCGTGCCAGGTGCCGTAGAACACGGCGTCGCCCGCCTGGTAGGCGGGGTCGAACGTCACGCCGACGCGATCCCCCTCGGCGCAGTGGGCCGCGGTGAGGAACACCGTCGGGGAGATGAGCGTCCCCGAGCAGTACAGCCACGTGCCGTCGCTGTACTGGGTGGCCGAGACGAGACCGCCGACGTTCGGATGCCCGCCACCATCGACCGTGCCGTCGGTGATGGCGCCGGCCGAGGCCGGCAGGGCCAGCGCCGCCAGGGCGGCGGCGGCCGTGATGAGACGTCGCATGTGCGCTCTCCCTCTGCTGCAGGTGGATCGGTGGGTCGAGATCCTAGACCAGGCGCGGCGCCGGGAGTACAGGCTCCCCGCGCCGCCCCGCGCGAGCTACCGCAGCGAGATCCGCACGCTGCGGCTCGTCCCGTCGTCCAGGGTGATCTTCACCGACCACGTCCCCGTCGACAGCGGCTTGGAGTCGAGGTTGTAGTGGTACTGCCCGGCGCCGTCCTCGGAGAAGACGTTGCCGGTGCTGGAGTTGCCCTTCGCCTCGGCCTCCACGTAGGTGCCTTCCACCTGGCCGGAGACCTTGGCCAGCGTCAGCTTCGCGACGACCTGCGAGACCGGGAGGCCACCCGCGTCGGTGAGGCCGAACTTCAACGGGACGGCGGAGTTGAGCTTGAAGATGCTCGAGCCGTCGCTGTTGACCGGCTGCTGCAGGCCGCCGTACTGGTAGATCACGTTGATCGTGCAGTCGTGGGTGACCGTGTTGCCCGCCCGGTCGGCGATCTCCACCGAGTTGGGCAGCGGACCGGCGACGTCCGTGGCGAACGGGAAGTCGCCCTCGGGATCGGCCGCCAGGCCGGACCGGTCGTCCGCGGCAGCCGAGACGGTGTAGTGCCCCTCGCCGTTGAGCAGCACGGCGCTCGGGCAGGTCAGCGTGAACCACGGCGGGGTCTTGTCGATCTTGATGACGTCGCTCTTGGAGGCCTCGATGTTGCCGTTGGCGTCGACCGAGCGGGCGGTGATCGTGGTCTGCCCCTCGGCCGAGACGGTGATCGGGGCGGTGTACTTGGTCCACGGCGCGTCGGCCGCGCCGTCGAGCTTGTAGAAGTACTCGGTGCCGGCCACGGCGTTGTCGGGATCGGTCGCGCTGAGCGTGACCGTGACGTCCTCGCGGTACCAGTCGTCCACGCCGGCCGCCGGGTGGTCGCGCGTGATGGTCGTGGTCGGTGCCGTCAGGTCGGCGAAGCTGGGGCCGTTGGCCCAGGCCGTGGCCGCCGCCTTCGCCTGCCCGTTGGTGTTGGGATGGAAGAAGTCGATGGTGCCCACGTCGCTGGCGGCGAACTGGATCGCGTAGGCCGCGCCACCGTCGTAGTGGCAGTGGATGAACTCGGCGCAGACGTCGCGCAGCGTGGTGTTGAACTGGATCTCGCGCTGCTGGACGCGGAGGCGGCGGTCGACGTCGGCCTGCGCCGTCGAGGTCGGGCTGGCGAGCATCGACTGGCAGATCCGGCCGAAGGTCCACGTCAGCTGGGCGCCGACGTTGCCCTTGAGCACGTTCCACAGGTTGAAGATGTTGGGGATCGACGACACGTCGATCCGCGCGTCGGGCAGGCCGGTGCTGAGGGTGGTCAGGCCGGCCCGCAGGTTGGCCTGGAAGCCGGCGACCGACGTCATCGTCGCCTCCGACGAGGTGCAGACGTCGTTGGCGCCCAGCAGGATCAGGACCTGATCGGGCTTGTTGGGGGCGTTGACCGCGTTGGCCGCCTGGCCCGGGAGCCCGGCCATCTTGGCGCCGGTCACCGCGTCGTTGCCGCCGACGGTCGCGCTGGTCTGAGGACGGGCGAGCAGGACCGAGGGGTTGAGCGCCTTGACGCGCGTGAAGTAGCTGTTGACGGCGGCGTTCGTGCCCGTCGCCCACGAGTTGGCCGGGCAGTCGGCCAGCGTGCCGCAGCCGAGGCCCTGGGAGTTGTAGCCGCGGGTGATCGAGTCGCCGAGCGCGTCGATGGACGTGGGCGGGCCGACCTTCTGCGGGCTGGCCACCGCGGGTGGGACGGCGACGGCGCCGAGGCACAGACCGGCAGCGAGCACGGCGTAGCGCGCCCTCGCTCGGGACAGCGTGGATGACGACCTCATGGACTTCTCCTCCGGGACACTGCGGGACAAGGATCCGACGTGTCGCAACACCCGCGTGGCGCGGCGCGACAGCCGGCTCTCCTCCCGCTCCCGGCCGGGCGAGCCTCTCCGAAACCCGGACCGAACGCAAGTGCCCCGCTTAGAGCGCCACCACGTCCACCACGCCGTCGCCCACGGCGACCGTCGTGCCGGTGCCCGCGTCGAAGACGTTGAGGTTCTCGCCGATGCCGCCGGCGTCGCAGATCGTCAGCGACGGCGAGTTGGCTGCAGCCTGCAGGAGGCCGGCGCCCTTGCCGGGCAGCTTGCCGATGTCGACCGTGTAGCGGGCCGCCGGGCTGTTGACGGGCGGGTCGAGGGCCACCAGGCCGCCGCCGAGCCAGTGCGGGGAGGCCTGGTTGCAGACGCCGGGAGCCGCCTGGGCCGCCGGTGCGGCGAGGATCGGCAGGGCGAGGACGGCGACGGCGAGGACACCGCGACGGGCGAATGAGGTCATGGCCGCCTTCTCGACCGCAGGGCGGGCGGACACGACCGCAGCGTCGCCGCGTGGACGGGTGTCCCGCCTGCGATGATCGCGCCCGTGCTCCGATGGTGGCAGCGCGGCGCGATCTACCAGGTCTACCCGCGCTCGTTCTGCGACGCCGACGGGGACGGCGTCGGCGACCTCCCCGGGGTGCTCTCGCGCCTGGACCACCTCGTGAGCCTCGGCGTCGAGGCGCTGTGGCTGTCGCCGTTCTACCGCTCGCCGATGGCCGACTTCGGCTACGACATCAGCGACTACGAGGACGTCGCGCCGGTGTTCGGGACGCTCGCCGACTTCGACGCGCTGCTGGCCGCGGCGCACGCCCGCGGTCTGCGCGTGGTGCTCGACTGGGTGCCCAACCACACCTCTGACGCGCACCCGTGGTTCACGGACCCGGAGCGCCGCGGATGGTACGTCTGGCGCGACCGACCCAACGGCTGGCAGGCGCAGTTCCGGCGCGGCGGACCGGCGTGGACGCGCGACGAGGCGACCGGCGACTTCTACCTCCACTCGTTCCTGCCGCAGCAGCCGGACCTCGACTGGGACGAGCCCGAGGTCGAGGCGGCCATGCACGACGTGCTGCGGTTCTGGCTGCGCCGCGGCGTCGACGGCTTCCGGATGGACGTCCTGTACCGGATCGCCAAGGACCCCGACTTCGGCGAGAACGAGCCCGGCCGCCGCCACGACCAGGACTGGGACACGATGGAGCCGCGACTGGCGGGGATCCGGCGCGTGCTGGAGGAGTTCGGCGACGACCGGCTCTCGGTCGGCGAGCTGCACCTCCCGACCCAGGCCGACGTCGCCCGCTACGTCAACTGGCCCGCCGGCCTCCATCTGGCCCACAACTTCCACTTCCTGGAGCTGCCCTGGGACGCCGGCGCGTTCCGCGACAGCCTGACCGACCTGTACGACCTGCTCGAGCCTCACGCGTGGCCGGCCTGGTGCCTCAACAACCATGACTACCCGCGCCTGGCCTCGCGCCACGGCGAGCACGCGGTCCGGGTCGCCGCCATGCTGCTGGTCACGCTGCGCGGCACGCCGTTCCTCTACCAGGGCGAGGAGCTCGGCCTCGCCGACGTCCCGGTGCCCGTCGACCGCGTCGTCGACGTCGACGGCCGCGACCCGCAGCGCGCCCCGCTGCCGTGGGCGCCGCCGTCGCAGGCCGGGCCCGGGGCCGGGTTCACCACCGGGACGCCGTGGCTGCCGATCACCGCCGACGCGCAGCGGCGCAAC
>JAOPZP010000061.1 GCA_025964055.1 Conexibacter sp. | reverse complement strand
CGGCCGATCTCGCGGTTGTCGCGCCGGATGACGGCGATCGGCGGGTCGAAGAGCTCGGTCACGGAGATCGCGTCGCAGCTGACCAGCGAGATGTCGCGGCCGACCTTCAGCCGGCGGTCGCGGAGCTCCTCGAGCGTGCCCACCAGCAGCTGGTTGCCGCCGGCGATGATCGCCGTCGCGGCCGGGTCCTCGTCCAGGAGGCGGCGGGTAGCCTCGCGGCCGTGCTCGGAGCCGAGGCGGCCTTCGACGACCGAGTACGTGGGGTCCAGCCCGCGCTCCGCGTAGGCCTCCTGCAGCCCGACGAGCCGCTCGCGCGAGAACCGCAGCGGCTGGCCGAGGATGAGGCCGATCCGGCGATGCCCGAGCTCGAGCAGGTGCGACACGGCGTGCTTCATGCCCGACCGGTGGTCCGACAGGACGGCGCTGGCGGCGACCGTGGCGGGAAGGTCGCGGTCGATGAGGACGACGGGTGCCTCCAGGCTCCGCAGCGCGTCGATCGTCTCCAGGTTGTCCTCGGCGGCGAGCGAGAGCAGCAGCCCGTCGACGCGGCGCTGCTGCAGGAGCCGCACGTGCGACGCGTCGAGCGACGGATCGTTCTCGGAGTTGGTCAGGAGCATGGAGTATCCGGCGGCCCGGAGGGCCGTCTCGGCGCCCATCGCGATGTCGGCCAGCAGCGGGTTGGAGATGTCGCTGACGACGAAGCCGGCCGACATCGTCGACCGCCGGCGCATGCTCTGGGCGAGCATGTCGGGCTGGTAGCCGAGGCGATCCACCGCGGCCATGACCTTCGTGCGCATGGCCGGGCTCACGTCCGGGTGATTGGACAGGACGCGCGAGACCGAGGACAGCGCGACGCCCGCCAGCTCGGCGACCTGGCGGATGGTTGCCCGCGGCGTGCCGCGGTGTCCATTGGCCATGGTGCGATCCTACGCGCCGGAAACGCGGTGATGCTCGATGTAGTCCAGGTCGAGCTCCCAGCCGAGTCCGGGCTCGTCGGACAGCCTGATGTGGCCGTCGATCAGCGGCGGCCGGTTGGCGACCAGGTTCCACCAGATCGGATCGCGATCCGGGTGGAAGCACTCGACGAAGCTGCCGTGGGGGATCGAGGCCAGCAGGTGGCTGGAGATCTGGGGCTCCTCGTGGTGCGCCATCTGCACGTCGAACGCCAGCGCCATCGCCGCGACGCGGCGCCACTCGGTGGGGCCGCCGGACCAGGAGGCGTCGAAGTTGCAGAAGTCGACGACGCCGTCGACCATCAGGTCGCGGCAGCCGCCGGCGCTGAACTCGCTCTGTCCGGCGCAGATCCGCACGCCCGCCATGTTGCGGACGTCGCGCATGGCGCGCCGGTCGTTGTGCCAGCGGCACGGCTCCTCGAACCAGTAGAGGTCGAGGCCGTCGACGCGCCGGGCGAACTCGATGGCGGCGTCGCGGGTGAAGCCCTGGTTGCCGTCGGCGGCCAGGATGAAGTCGGGGCCCGCGGCGTCGCGCGCCTGGCGGAAGCGGTCGGCGTCGGTCGCCGGGTCCAGCCCGCCCACCTTGAACTTCATGCCGGCCAGCCCGCGCTCCTGCAGGTCGGCGACCTCCTCGGCGATGCTCACCGGGCTGTCGTAGTAGCCGCCGATCGAGATCATCGGCAGCTGGTTGCGGTAGCCGCCCCAGAGCCGCCACAGCGGCTGCCCCAGGGCCTTGCCGACGGCATCCCAGAGCGCGGCGTCGACGCAGGCGCAGGCCACGAGGCCGAGCCGGCGGTCGCGGAGGATGTCGAAGGTCGCGGGGCGGGCCACCTCCCAGCACCGCTCGATGGCCATGGCGTCGGCGCCGACGAGCTTGGGTGCGATCTCGTCGCGGATGATCGCCTCGATCTCGAGCAGACCGGCGTCCTCGTCGCCGGCGTAGGCCTCGCCGACGATGCCCTCCTCGGTGAACACCCTGGTGACGATCGTTGAGCGGTGGGTCATCCGATAGTGGCTGCCGCGGTACTCGCGCCCGAGCGGCACGCGGATCGCGACCGTCTCGACCCTCGCGATCGTCAGCGTGGTGGACGCCGGGGTGGAGGCGGTCCGGTCAAGGGAAGTCACGTGGGATGGGTCTCCTGCAAGGGGTCAATAACGGTACCGGGAACGTTTCCAGTCTATGGCGCGAGCGGCGCTGAAGTCAAGACGTCCCGGTCGCGGTGTGTCCACGCGCACTTGACGTCGGGTCGGTGGAGAATCGATTCTAGAAACGTTGCCAGGGCGTTGCTCGATCCGTGGCGGCGTTCTCGGGTACACTGCCTGGAAACGTTTCTGGGATCGGACGGCCGCACCTGGCGGCAGAGGGGGAGACCGCGGATGCAGCTGGCGAGTGCCGATTTCTCATGGCCCGGACTGCGGCCGGAGTTCGTGCTGGACCTGATCTCCGAGCTGGACGTCGAGGGCGTGTCGCTCGGGTTCTTCGGCGGGTTCACGTCGCGAACCCCGCAGGACGTCGCCGTCGACCCCGAGCAGCGCGCCGAGGCGCTGGGCGCCGAGCTGGCCGCCCGCTCGCTGGCGCCCGCCGACGTCTTCTTCGTGCCCTCGGCCGACCTGGTCGGTGGCGCCGTGAACCATCCCGACCCGTCCGAGCGCGAGACCGCCGACGAGCTCTACGCGTCCTTCGTCCGCTTCGCGAAGCGTCTCGGCGTCAGCGGCATCACGATGCTCCCCGGCCTCGTCTTCGGCGGCGAGTCGTGGGACGGTGCGCTCGCGCGCTCCGCCGAGGGGCTGGCACGGCGCGTCGACCTCGCCCAGCAGCACGGGCTGCGGGCCTCGGTCGAGCCGCACATCGTCAACACCGCGCCCTACGTCGGGTCGGTGATCGACACGCCCGCGCGCGTGGCCGCGCTGCTCGAGCGCGTTCCCGGCCTGGAGCTGACCTTGGACTACGGCCACTTCAACGTGCAGGGCATCCCCGATCGCGAGGTCGAGCCGCTCGTCGCCCACGCGCGACACTTCCACATGCGCGGCGGGGCGCGCGGTCTGGTGCAGACCCGCTTCGAGGACAACGTGACCGACTTCGGGCGGGTGCTGGACGTCCTGGCCGAGACGGGCTATGACGGCTGGGTCGAGATCGAGTACGTCCACGACGCCCGGCCCGGCTGCACCAACTGCGACAACCTGCAGGAGATCGCGAAGTTCCGGGACTTCGTGCGCGCCCACGAGCAGGCCGCCGGCCGGTGACGCGGCGCCGGTGATGCCTCGCCGGTGATGCGCGGAGGCGGTGTGGGGGTACCCGCACCTCTGCTCCGGGGGTGGTCCCTCGTGTATTGCGAGCCGTGCGGCGGGACACTCGCAGCCATGCAGGTTCCGGCCCTCAGCCCTCCGCTTCCGCTGCCGCGCCGGGCGCCGCGGGATGACCGGTACGCGCCGGGCGCCGAGGCGCTGCCGAGCATCGACCTGCGGGGGCTCGCCCGGCGCGCGGCGATCCCCGCGACCATCGCGGTGGCCGGTGCGGGCGTGCTGCTGCTGGCCGGCAAGCCGACCCAGGCGTTCGCCGACGCGCTGCAGCGCGCGCTGCACGCCGACGCACGCTGGGTGGCGCTGGCCGCGGTGTTCGAGCTGCTGTCCTTCGTCGGGTACGTCGCGCTGCTGTGGCTGGTGGCCGGCCGGGCCACGCCGCGGATGGGCATGCGGGAGAGCGCCGAGGTCACGCTCGGCGGCGCGGCCGCGACGCGCCTGGTGCCGACCGGAGGCGTCGGGGGCGCCGCGCTCACGCTCTGGGCGCTGCGCCGCACGGGCCTGGACCACCGCGGCGCCGCGCGCACGCTGCTGAGCTTCCTCGTACTGCTGTACGTCGTGTTCCTGGGGGCGATCGTCGTGGCCGGCACGCTGCTGGCGCTCGGCGCGACCGGGAGCCACGGGCCGCTCGCGCTCACTGCGGTCCCCGCGGCGCTGGCCGGCACCGGCATCGCGATCGCCCTCGCGCTCGGGCTGCGCCACCGCCGCGCAGACGCGGCCGCCGCCGTCGTCCCGATGCCCGAGCGGCGCGAGCGCTTCCCGGCGCGGCTGCTCGGCGAGGCGGTCCACGACGCCATGCGCCTGGTAGGGACCGCCGACCCGCGCCTGCTCGGCGCGCTGGCCTGGTGGGCGTTCGACGCGGCCGTGCTCTGGGCGATGCTCGACGCGTTCGGGGCCGGCGCCCCGCTCCTGGTCGTCGTGCTGGCCTACTTCGTCGGCCAGGCCGGCAACCTCATCCCGATCCCGGGCGCCGTCAGCGGCGGCATCGCCGGCGTGCTGCTGGCGTTCGGCCTCGACGCCGACCTGGCGATCGTCTCGGTGCTGGGCTACCGCGCCGTCGCGATCTGGCTGCCGGCGCCGATCGG
>JAOPZP010000038.1 GCA_025964055.1 Conexibacter sp. | reverse complement strand
GACGCCGGGCTTCGAGGTCGTCACCCCTCCGAGCCTGGCGATCGTCTGCTTCCGCGTCCCGGGCGATCCCGACGAGCTGGCGCGCCGCGCGCTGGCCGACGGCTACGTCGTGCCGAGCACGACGGTGCTGCGCGGCGAGACGGTCCTGCGGCTGTGCACGATCAACCCGCGCACGACCGATCAGGAGCTGGCGGGCTCCGTCGCGCGGCTCGCCGCGCTCGCCGGCTGACGCAGCCCCGCGGCGAGGCCCAGCAGCACCCAGGTCAGCGGGTCCTCCAGGAACGACGCGTAGCTCCACGTGTGCAGCACGAGCGCCGTGAACGCGGCCGCCACGGCCGCGCGGACCGGGTCGCCGCGCACACCGCGGAAGACCGTGACGAAGCCGGCGACCAACAGCGCGAGGTAGAGCAGCAGGCCCGGGACGCCCTGCTCGGCGGCGACCGTGACGGGGATCGTGTGCGACGCCGAGACGGCCTTCTCGGCCGAGCCCTTCTCGGCACGGCGGTAGGCCCGCGAGAACGACCCCGACCCGTAGCCCTGGGCCGGCTTGGCGGCGAAGAGGTTCACGCCGCCCTTGACGAGGTCGTAGCGTCCGCTCGTCGCCGTGTCGGCCGACTTCGAGCTGCCGAGCTTCAGGTGCAGGGTCGACGGCGCCGCGAGCACGAACACCACGCCCACCACCAGCGCCACCACGCCGACGCCGACCGCCCAGCGCGGCTTCCAGCGCGCGCCGGCGAGCACGAGCAGGCCGAGCAGCAGCGCGGCGAAGCTCGACTGCGACAGCGTCAGCACCATGCCCGCCCACAGGATCGCCAGCACGACCGCCGCGCCCCACACGTCCCGCCGGCGGCGCGCCCAGAGCAGCACCGTGGCCACGCCGAGCATCACGATCGCGAGGAAGCGCCCGTAGATGTTGGGGTCGAAGAAGAGCGAGTTGACGCGGAAGTAGGACTCGAACTGGTTGGAGGCGATGACCTTCGGGTTCAGCAGCAGGTGGCGCGTCTCGTACTCGACGAAGCCCACCGCGGCGAAGGCCAGCGCCAGCGCCGTCAGCACGCCGAGCACCTGGACCGCCAGCCGCCGGGTCCAGCGGATCCGCGCCAGCAGCGCGAAGAGCAGGGCGAAGGGCACGTAGAAGAAGACGACGTTGTCCAGCGCCTTGCCGAAGTCGCCGGAGTACGTCGACTGCACCGCGTAGAGCACGACCGTCGCGGCCAGCAGCCACTCCAGCAGCGTCGGCGGGCGCTCGCGCTCGTCGCCCCGGTCGCCGAACAGCCTGGGCACCGCGTAGGCCAGCGCGCCCGCCCCGACCACGAGGTACAGGGGCACCAGCAGGTTGGCCGTCGAGCCGCCCGAGGCGATCGGGACGCGGAACGGCAGCGCCGCGGCGGCGGCGATCGGGAACGCGGCCGGCCGGCGGTCGATGAGGATCGCCAGCGCCGCCAGCGCGGCCACGCCCGCCACGGCGGCCGCCACCGCCAGCGACGGGTGGTCGCGCAGCGGACGCACCTGCTCGGTGTCCCAGATGTCTGAGATCAGCAGCGCCGGCGCGAGGATCAGCGCGCCGAGCGTGGCGAGCGCGCGCAGCCGCGCGCCGGGCAGCAGCACGGCGCCGGCGGCGAGCAGGGCGCAGAGGATCAGCGGGAGAGGAGCGTCCACATCCGGGCCATCAACGCGGTGGTGGCGGGGTCGGTGTCAGAGGCGAGGCGCTGCGCGAAGCTGGGGAAGCCGGGCCGGATGACCAGGCCCTTGCCGAAGCGGAGGCCGACGACGACGGCCGCCCCGGTCGGGTGCCGGGTGACCGCGTAGGTCAGCAGGTCGGCCTCGGCGCCGGCGCGGTCGGTCTGCTCCCAGGCGTCGACGCCGGTGAAGAGCCCGGGCCCGTTGGCGAACAGGTCGACGTTGGGGTCCTCCTGGAAGACCTCGAGGTCGGTCTTCTGCGCCACGACCGGGCGCAGGCGCGCGCCGAAGAGGTCGGTCGCCCGCTCGGGCGACGGCTGCACGAGGCGTCCCTTGGCGTCAAGACGCACGGAGCGGCGCAGGCTGTCGGTGCCGGTCGAGACGACCGTGCCGCCGCGGCGGGCGAAGGTCCGCAGGTCGCTGCGCACGCGCGCCGGCAGCCAGCGCGCGTCGCCGGGGATCAGCACGCCCTGGTGGCCGGTGAGCCGCGGCCCGCGGCCGAGGGCGAGCGACAGGTCGGTCGTGAGGTCGTAGCGGTGGCCGTGGGTGTCCAGCCAGCGCAGGAGCGGGCCCTCCTGCTCGGTGAAGCCCTGCGGCAGGCCGTCGCCGGCCATGACGCGGAACGAGCGGGCGGGGCCGCCCAGCGCGAGCGTGTTGGGCGCGCCGTCGCCGTCGTCGTCGCCGGGGTTGGCGCCCTGCCACGTCGTGTAGGGCAGCAGCACCAGGACACCCCGCGGCTTCGCTGCCGTGCCGGCGACCGACCGGCGCGCCTGCACCGGCAGCGCGACGCGCGTGCGGTGGGTGCTGGTGTGCGCCTCGAAGATGTAGATGCCGGACTTGCCGCCGGGCGCCGCGAACACGACCTTGGTCTTGGTCTTGGACTGCGACGAGCGCTTGCGGACGCCGGCCTCGCCGAGGCGCCGCAGCTGCCACGAGTAGTTCTCCTGCCGGGCGTCGACCTGCAGCTCGACGCGGTCGCGCGCCTTGACCGGCGTGACCGGCGGCTGCGCGCCGATGTAGCGCACGGTCACGCCGCCGCGGCCGGGCAGCTTGCCGTGCGTCAGGATCGGCAGGCCGGCCTTGTCCAGGGGGACGCCCGTGCCGACGTTGCCGGCGGCGTCGCGCCACTCCGGCACGACGACGTAGGTGCCCGGCGAGACCCGTCGGCCGGCGTCGTCGGTGCCGTCCCAGTCCCACTGCCGCCGGCCGCGATCGAGCTTGGCGGTCCGCACCAGGCGCGGCG
>JAOPZP010000028.1 GCA_025964055.1 Conexibacter sp. | reverse complement strand
GGGAGCTCGTCGTCGCAGCAGGCGGCTCCGCCGCCCGGGTTCGCGCTGGGCGGGGGCGCGGGGGCCGGGGCGAACGGCGCCGGCGGCCCCGGCGGGATGCTCGACCGCAGCGACCCCAACCTCACGCAGGCCCTGGCCTACGCCAAGGCCAACGGCGGCGGGACCATCGGCGTCTCCAGCCAGACGGGCGCCTCGGCCGCGATCATCCAGTCGGGCGCCGCGGTCGCCGGGCTCGGCGGCTTCTCCGGGCGCGAGAGCCAGGTCACGGTCGCATGGCTGGCCCAGGAGGTCGCCGCCGGCCACATCCGCTACGTGCTGACCGACTCCACCGGCGGCGGGATGGCCAACGACGGCCGCGTCGGGTCGAACGCGCTGATGAGCGTCGTGCAGAAGGTCGGCAAGCCGACGACGGTGAGCGGCCTGTACGACCTGCAGGGCACGGGCGCGGCGCTGGCGGCCGCGAGCTGACGCAGCGGCGACTTGCGCCGCACGGGGCCATTCGGCGAGCATCGCCGGATGGCCTCCGCGGACTACGTCATCGTCGGAGCCGGCTCGGCCGGCTGCGTCCTCGCCAACCGCCTCACCGAGGACCCCGCGGTCCGGGTGGTCCTCGTCGAGGCGGGCGGCCGCGACCGGCACCCCAACATCAAGATCCCGGCGGCGTTCGCCAACCAGTTCCACACCAAGTTCGACTGGGACTTCGCCACCGAGCCCGAGCCCCACTGCCACGACCGCTCGCTGTTCATCCCCCGCGGCAAGTCGCTCGGGGGCTCGAGCTCGATGAACGCCATGCTCTACGTCCGCGGCCGGCCGCTGGACTACGACCTCTGGGAGCGCGAGGGCGCCGCCGGCTGGAGCTGGGACGACGTCCGGCCCTACTTCCTCAAGGCCGAGCACAACGAGCGCGGCGCCTCCGAGCACCACGCGGTCGGCGGCCCGCTCAACGTCGCCGACGAGCGCTCGCCGCGCCCGCTGACCCGCCGCTTCCTCGAGGCCGCCGAGCGCGTCGGCATCCCGCGCGTGGCCGACTACAACGGCCCGGAGCAGGACGGCGCGTCGCTCGTGCAGGTCACGCAGCGCAACGGCCGCCGCTGGAGCGCGGCCGACGCCTACCTGCGCCCGGCCCTGAGCCGCCCCAACCTCGAGGTGCGCACCGGCGCGCACGTCGCGCGCGTCGAGCTGGACGGCGACCGGGCCGTCGGCGTCGTCCTGCGCGACCGCCGCGGCCGCGAGGAGCTCCTCCGCGCCGATCGTGAGGTGCTGCTCAGCGCCGGCGCGATCGGCTCCCCGCAGCTGCTGATGCTCTCCGGCATCGGACCGGCCGACCACCTGCAGGGGCTCGACATCGAGGTCGCGGTCGACAGCCCCGGTGTCGGCGCCAACCTCCAGGACCATCCCTACGTCGTCTGCGTCTGGGAGTCGACCGCGCCCGAGTCGCTCTACGGCGCCGACAAGCCCCGCCCGACGCTCGAGTGGCTCCTGCGTCGCTCAGGGCCGCTGACCTCCACGATCGCCGAGGCGTTCGCCTTCGTCCGCAGCCGCCCCGGCCTGCCCGCGGCCGACCTCCAGTACCACTTCGCGCCGGCGTACTTCGTGGACAACGGCGCCGAGGAGTACGACGGCCACGCGTTCACGATGGGCCCGACGCTCATCAGCCCCAAGAGCCGCGGCGAGATCCGCCTGGCGTCGAGCGACCCCACCGCGAAGCCCCGGATCCGCACCAACACGCTCGCCGAGCCCGAGGACCTCGCCGCGCTGGTCACCGGCGTCGAGTTGGCGCGCGAGATCGCCGCCACCGAGCCGATCGCCTCGGTCCGCGGCCGGGAGATCTACCCCGGCGCGGACGTGCGCGACGACGCCGACGTCGAGGAGTTCGTGCGCCGCCGCGTCGACCTCCTCTACCACCCGAGCGGCACCTGCCGGATGGGCGGCGAGGACGCCGTGCTCGACCCCGAGCTGCGGGTGCGCGGCCTCGAGGGCCTGCGCGTGATCGACGCGTCCGTGTTCCCGGTGATCCCGGGAGGCAACACGAACGCGCCGACCATCATGGTCGCCGAGCGGGCCGCCGACCTGCTGAAGGGCCGGGTGCCGGCGCCCGCGGCGTCCGCGGGCGCCTGAGCGCCTAGGCCGACTCCGTCGCCGGCCGCGGCGCCCCGCCGGCCGGCGTCGACGGCTTCACGCGCAGCAGGCGCGCCGGCCCGGGCGGCAGCACCCAGTTCCAGCGGCCGAACAGCGAGACGACCGCGGGCACCAGCAGCGCCCGGATGATCGTCGCGTCGAGCAGGATCCCCGTCGCCAGGCCGGTGGCCAGCACCTTGACGTCGGTCTCCGGCCCCGAGGCCATCGACAGGAACGCGAGGAACAGGATCAGCGCGGCGCTCGTCACCAGGCGCCCGGTGCGCGCGATGCCCCGCACCACCGCCTGGTTCGTGTCGCCGGTCTCGTCGTACTCCTCGCGCATCCGGGCGAGGATGAACACCTCGTAGTCCATCGACAACCCGAACAGGAACGCGAACACCATGAGCGGGATCCACGAGGTGATCGAGCCGGTGGCCGAGATCCCCCACAACAACTCCGAGCCGTGGCCCTGCTGCCAGAAGATCACCAGCACGCCCCACGCGGCGCACACGCTGATGACGTTGAGGATGACCGCCTTGAGCGGCAGCAGCAGCGACCGGAACGCCCGCGCGAGCAGGACGAACGTGATGACCGAGATCAGGACGATCATGAGCGGGAAGTTCGAGTACACGGCGTCGATGAAGTCGGCGTTCTGGGCGACCGAGCCGCCCAGGCGCACATCGGGGCCGGCCCCGTGCGCAGCGGTCCTCACCGCCTTGACGAGGTCGCGGCCCGCCTGGCTGGAGCCGTCCTCGGTCGGGAACGCCTCGACGAGCGCGGTGCCGCCGCGGCGCCACGAAGCGTCGGTCGGCGCCAGCGTCCCGTGGATCCCGCCCACCGCGGCCACCGCGCGCGCCACCGGCGCCGGGTCGCTGCCCGAGACGAGGATCTCGTGGGGCAGCAGCGCGCCCGCGCCGATCCCCGACCGCTCCAGCGCCACGAGTCCGGACTTCGCGTCGCCCGACTTCGCGATCGTGTCGACGTCCGAGACGCCGGGGTGCAGGTTGGAGGCGAACGCGAGCAGCGCCACGAGCACGGCCAGGGCCGAGGCGGCCGCGACCCAGCGGTGGCGCACGACGCCCTCGGCCCACCGCGTCCACGCGCGCGAGGCCTGGTCGTCGGTGCGCCGGTGCGGCCAGTCCAGCCGCGACCCCAGCGAGTGCAGGACGACCGGCAGCAGCGTCAGTGCGACCGCGACGCTGATGAGCGGGATCAGCATGCCGCCGATCCCGACGCTGCGCAGGAACGGCACGGGCAGCAGCACGAGCGCCAGCAGGCCGATCGCGACCGTCGTGCCCGAGAACACGACCGCGCGCCCGGCGGTCTCCATCGCGCGGACGATCGCCTCGTCGCCCTCGCGGCCGTGCGAGCGCTCCTCACGCCAGCGGACGACGACGATCAGCGAGTAGTCGATCGCCACGCCGAGGCCGATCAACGCGATCAGGAACTGGACGATGGGGGAGACGCCGGTGACCGTGGTCAGCGCGTACACCGCCAGGAACGACGTCATGATCGCCGGAACGGCCATCAGCAGTGGGACGAAGGCCAGCAGCGACCCGAAGACGAAGCCGAGCACGAGCAGCGCGCCGAAGCCGCCGACGAGCGCCTCGACCAGCACGCCCGGTCCGTTGCCGCCGCCGCTCTGGCCGGCGAGCGCGTCGTAGCCGGAGAGGTGAACGGGCGCGCCGGCGACCGTCGCGCCCGCCAGCGCGGCGCGCGCCTTCTTCTCGGCCTTCGGGTTGTCGCCGAACGGCTGGTCGCGATCCGGCGGCGGATAGGCGACGGCGAACGCGGTGCGCCCGTCCTTGGAGACGAACGCCGGGTCGGCGGTGGAGCCGTAGCCCGCGATGCGCGAGCCCGGCAGAGCCTTGGCGAGCCGGTCCTCGACCTGCCGCAGCTGGGCGCGGACCGCGGGGTCGGAGGCTCCCTGGCCGGCGGGCAGCGAGACGACGGGGACCAGCGGCGCGCCGGTGCCGCCCGTGCCGCCGTAGTGGCGCGCGATGGCCTGGTTGGTCTCCCAGCCTTCGCGGCCGGGAACGGAGAACTTCTGGTCCATCGCCTTGGACGCGGCGCCGGCGGTGCCGATGCCGACGACGGTCAGGACGAGCCAGAAGGCGACGACGAGGCGCCGATGCGCAAGGATCCAGCGGGTGAGAGAGGTCATGGCGATATCGTTTGTATCACGAACGATTCGCGGCGCCTAGAATAGTTCGTGATCCATGCTCGGCTCGGAGAGACCACCGGACGCCCTCGGCGACTACACCGGCTTCCTGATGAACTGGTGCGCGGTGCGCTCGCGCGGCACGTTCGCGCGGGAGCTCGAGGCCATCGGGCTGCGCCCGCCGCAGTTCGCGGTCCTGAGCGTCATCGACGCCGAGCCCGGCCTGACGCAGCAGGCGCTCGTGTCGGCCACCGGCATCGACCCGAGCACGATGGTGCAGATGGTCGACAGCCTCGAGGCCGCCGGCTGGGCCGAGCGCCGGCCCCACGACTCCGATCGCCGCAAGCGCGCGCTGCACCTCACGGCCGCCGGCGAGGCGATCCTCGGGCGCGCCCGCGAGGCCGCGGCGCACGTCGGCGAGGTGGCCTTCGCACCGCTGGACGCCGACGAGCGCCGCCAGCTCCACGGGCTGCTGCGCAAGCTCGCCGGCCTCGACTGACGCGCGATCGCTACCCTTCGGCGTCGCCCGTCAGGGCCACGGAGGGGTGCCAGAGTGGTTGAATGGGGCGGTCTCGAAAACCGTTGTGCGGCTCCGTCGTACCGAGGGTTCGAATCCCTCCCCCTCCGTAAGAAGTCGACGACAACTGGTGAGCCGGGAAGACTGGTCGGCACCGGCACCACCACGTCTTGTCCGAGCTCTCCGACTTCGCCCTGATCGTCCTCGTCGTCGCCGGCGGGTCGTCGCTGGCCATCCTCGCGACGCAGCTGGGCCGGCGCCTGCCGATCCCCGCGCCGGTCCTCTTCCTGATCGCCGCGGCCGTCGTGTCGGACGTGTGGCCGGCGCTGCGCGACGACGTCTCGATCCGGACCGTCGAGCGCATCGCGGTCGTCGCGCTGGTCGTGGTGCTCCTCAACGGCGGGATGGACATCGGGTGGCGGCGGTTCCGGGCCTCCATGGGACCGATCGTGTCGCTCGGCGTCCTGGGCACCTTCGTCACCGCCGGCGTCATGACGGTCGCCGCGCACGTCGTGCTCGGGCTGGACTGGACGCTGGCCGGCATCGTCGGCGCGGCCCTGGCGCCGACCGATCCCGCGGTCGTCTTCTCCGTGCTCGGCGGCCGGGAGATCGGCGGGCGGTCGGGCACCGTGCTGGAGGGGGAGGCGGGCGTCAACGACCCGGCCGGCATCGCGCTGATGCTCGGCGTCATCGAGCTGGCGACCCACCCCGACGCCTCCTGGACGGTCATCGTGGGGGACTTCGCCCAGGAGATGGCCATCGGGTTGGTCTTCGGTCTGGCCGGCGCGCGCCTCATCGTGCCCGCGCTGCGCCGCGTGCGCCTCGGCAGCGACGCGCTGTACCCCGTGCTGGTGCTGATGCTCGCCGCGGTGCTCTACGCGGTGACGTCGGTGGCGAGCGGCTCCGGGTTCCTCGCGGTGTTCATCATGGGGTTGGTCCTCGGCGATGCGACGACGCCGCACCAGCGGGCGATCGAGCGGTTCCACGGCTCGCTGGCGGGGCTCGCCGAGGTCACGGTGTTCATCGCGCTGGGACTGACCGTGGACATCACGCACCTGTCGGCGCAGACGTGGCGGGATGGCGTGCTCCTCGGGCTCGCGCTCGCGGTGGTCGCCCGCCCGCTGACCGTCGCGCTGACGCTCGTGCGCACGGCGCTCTCGCGGCCCGAGCGCGCGTTCATCGCGTGGAGCGGGCTGAAGGGCGCGGTGCCGATCCTGCTGGCGGCCTTCGCGATCATCGAGGGCGTGCACGGCGCGGATCGCGTCTACGGCCTGGTGTTCGTCGCGGTCCTGTTCTCGGTGCTGGGACAGGGGACGCTGGTGCCGTGGGTCGGCGCGCGCCTGGGCATCCCGATGCAGGACCCGGTCGAAACCCCGCAAAGCAGATAGCCTTTGGGTAGATAACCGGGATCCGACGGCGTAAGGTGCAGCCATATGTCCGACGACGCCATCACCTACCGCCCCGAGACGGTCGCCCTCCACGGGGGCCAGTCGCCCGATCCCGCCACCAACGCCCGCGCGGTGCCGATCTACCAGACGACCTCCTTCGTCTTCGACGACACCGAGCACGCCGCCGACCTCTTCGCGCTCAAGACGCCGGGCAACATCTACTCGCGGATCATGAACCCGACCTGGGACGTGCTCGAGCAGCGCCTGGCCCAGCTCGAGGGCGGCGTCGCCGCGCTCGTCACCGCCTCCGGCCAGGCCGCAGTGACCTACGCGGTGCTCAACATCGCCCGCGCGGGCGACAACATCATCTCGGTCTCCCAGCTCTACGGCGGCACCTACAACCTGTTCGCCCACACGCTGCCGCAGTACGGCATCGAGGTGCGCTTCGCCGACGCCGACGACCCGAGCGCGGTCGCTGCGCTGGCCGACGAGAACACCAAGCTGGTCTTCGGCGAGACGATCGGCAACCCCAAGCTCAACGTCCTCGACGTCCCCGCCTGGGCCGAGGCCGCCCACGCCCAGGGCCTGCCGCTGATCGTCGACAACACCGTCGCGACGCCGATCGGCGCGCGCGTGCTCGACCAGGGCGCCGACGTCGCCGTGCACTCGCTGACGAAGTTCATCGGCGGCCACGGCACGTCGATCGGCGGCGCGCTGGTCGACGCCGGCCGCTTCGACTGGGTCGCCAACGGCGCCCGCTTCCCCGGCCTCACCCAGCCCGACCCCAGCTACCACGGCGTCGTGTGGTCCGACGCGTTGGGCCCGGCCGCCTACATCGGCCGCGCGCGCACCGTCCTGCTGCGCAACACCGGCGCGGCGCTGTCGCCGTTCAACGCCTTCCTGTTCCTGCAGGGCGTCGAGACGCTGCCGCTGCGGATGGAGCGCCACAGCGAGAACGCGCTGAAGATCGCTCAGTGGCTCGCGGCGCACGACGCCGTCGCGTGGGTCTCGTACCCGGGCCTGGAGGACGACCCGTACCACGAGGTCGCCGGCCGGGTGCTGCAGGGCGGCTACGGCGCGCTCGTCAGCTTCGGCGTCAAGGGCGGCCTGGAGGCCGGCCGCACGTTCATCGAGTCGCTCGGCCTCTTCAGCCACCTCGCCAACATCGGCGACGCCAAGTCGCTGGCCATCCACAACGCGACGACGACGCACTCGCAGCTCTCGCCCGAGGAGCTGGCGGCGGCCGGCGTGGGGGAGGACGCGGTGCGCCTGTCGGTCGGCATCGAGCACGTCGACGACCTGCTCGCCGACCTCGAGCAGGCACTCGTCAAGGCCCGCTCGCCGCAGCCTGCGGCCTAGCGGGCGCGTGACGCAGGTCGCCGATTCCGGCACGGCGCAGCGGGCGGTCCTCTTCGACGAGGATCGCCCGCTGGCGCTGGCCTGCGGCCGGACGCTGGCGCCGGTCGAGGTCGTCTACCGCACCTACGGCGCCCTGAACAGCGCGCGCGACAACGCGGTCTTCGTCTGCCACGCGCTCACCGGCGACGCCGAGGCGTCGGGACCCAACGGCTGGTGGAGCACGATGGTCGGCCCGGGGCGCCCGATCGACACCGACCGCCTCTTCGTCATCTGCCCCAACCTGCTCGGCGGCTGCCGGGGGACGACCGGGCCGTCGTCCATCGACCCGCGCACGGGTCAGGCCTATGGGTTGGGCTTCCCGCCGCTGGCGATCGCCGATCTCGTCACGGTGCACCGCGCGCTGCTGGCGCACCTCGGGATCGAGCGGCTGCACACGGCCATCGGCGGGTCGATGGGCGGCATGCAGGTCGTGCAGTGGCTGATCGACGCGCCGGGCGAGATCGCCGACGCGGTCCTCGTCGGCGCCAGCCCGCGGCTGAGCGCCCAGAACATCGCGCTGTCGGCGGTCGCGCGGCGGGCGATCCTCGAGGACCCCGACTTCCACGGCGGCGACTACGCGAGCCACGGCGTGCGGCCCGACCGCGGCCTGGCGACCGCGCGGCGCCTCGCGCACGTCACGTACCTGTCGGAGGCGGGGATGGCGCAGAAGTTCTCGCGCGCCGAGCCCGAGGGCTGGGCGTCGGTGGACGACGGGGCACGCTGGGTGGCGCCGGCCTACGACGTCGAGTCCTACCTCGAGCACCAGGCCGCGATCTTCCTCGCGCGCTTCGACGCGCTGTCCTACCTCTACCTCACGCGCATCATGGACGCCTTCGACCCGTTCGCGGCGCCGGTCGCGCTGGACCCGGCCTCGCGCGCGCTGGTGGTGTCCTTCGACTCGGACTGGCGCTTCGGCACCGCGCACTCGGTGGCGCTGGCGGCGGCCCTGCGGGCCGGCGGCCTGGGAACCGTCGAGGAGCACGTGATCGCCTCGCCGTGGGGCCACGACTCGTTCCTGCTCGACGTGCCGGCCTACATCGAGGTCGTGCGGCGCTTCGTCGCGCCGTAGGCTGGTGCCGTGGTCGACGTCGCCGAGGTCCGGGCGCTCGCCCTCGGCCTGCCCGAGGCGATCGAGGCCGACCACCACGGCCGCCCGTCGTTCCGGGTCTGCGGCAAGATCTTCGCCACGCTGTGGTCGCCGACCGAGCTGAACGTGATGGTCGACGAGGCGCAGATCCTCGCGGCGGTCGAGCGCGACCCCGACGTCTGCACGCCGGTGCACTGGGGCAAGCGGCTGAGCGCCGTGCGGCTCGACCTGGAGCGGGCCGACGCCGAGCAGGTCGAGGCGCTGCTGCACGCCGCGTGGACCCGGCGAGCCCCGCGCAGCCGCTGAACGAGACACCGGCGTACCGTTTGTCACTCGGCAGGGATAGATTGCCGCCCATGCCCCGCCGTTCGCCGCTGTCTCGCGGCCTGCTCCTGGCCCTGGTCCTGGCCGCCCCGTCGACCGCGCACGCCGCCACCGCGCCGCCCTCGGGCGCCGGTTGCGACCGCCTCGACGACGCCGCCTGCCTGCTGCCGTTCCCCAACGACGCCTTCACGCAGGCCGACAAGGGCTCGCCGACCGGCCGCCGCGTGGTGCTGCGCGCCGCGCAGATGCCGCGCACCGCCAAGGGCAAGCCGATCGACCCGGCGGGCTGGAAGGGCCTCGACGGCTTCAGCCCCGGCTCGGTCATCCTCACCAAGGTGCCCGGCCTCGACGCCGACGCGGCGCTGAAGCGCACCGGCGCCGTCTCGCTCAGCGACCTGTCGGCGTACGCCAACCGCACCGCGCCCGTGCTGCTGATCGACACCACGACCGGCCGCCGCTGGCCGATCTGGGCCGAGAACGACAACAACGCCAAGGCGGGCAAGCGGCTGCTGGAGATCCACCCCGCCAAGAACCTGCTCGAGGGCCACCGCTACGTCGTCGTGCTGCGCTCGCTCAAGCGCGCCGACGGCTCCGCCATCACGGCGGGCAAGCGCTTCGCCAAGCTGCGCGATTCGCACGGCGCGGTCGGCGCCCGCTACACGCGGATCTTCAAGGACATCAAGAAGGCCGGCGTCGCGCGCGATCGCTCGCTGTTTTTGACGTGGGACTTCACGGTCGCGTCGGAGAAGTCGCTCGCCGGCCGGGCGCTGTCGATGCGCGACGCGACGTTCAAGGCGCTGGGCGACACGACGCTCGCCGACGGCAAGGTCGATGGCGCGGCGCCGGCGTTCACGCTGCAGACGCGTCCGCTGGAGGGCGACGACGCCCAGTACGCCGGGCGCTTCGCGCAGGTGCTGGAGGGGACGGTCAGCGTGCCGTGCTACCTGACCAAGGGCTGCGCGCCCGGCTCCCAGTTCGTGCTCGGCGCCGACGGCCTGCCCCGGCAGCAGGGCACCTACCAGGCCCGCTTCACCTGCGTGGTGCCCGCGACCGCCACGCCCGACCACCCGGCGCGGCTCGTGCTCTACGGCCACGGCCTGCTGGGCAAGGAGACCGAGGTCCTCACCAACCCGGACATGCCGCCGATGGCCACCGAGGGCAACATGGTGTTCTGCGCGACGCCGTGGATCGGCATGTCGGCCGAGGACATCCCCAACGCGATCGGCGTCCTGTCGGACTTCTCGCACATGCCCACGATCGCCGACCGGCTGCAGCAGGGTTTCCTCGACGCGCTGGTGCTCGGGCGCCTGATGGCGCACCCGAACGGCCTGGCGTCCTCGGCGCTGCTGCAGTCCGGCGGGCGGCCGATCGTGCAGACCGGCCAGATCGCCTACGACGGCAACAGCCAGGGCGGCATCGCGGGCGGCGCGCTGGCAGCGCTGGCGCCCGACTTCACGCACGCGGTGCTCGGCGTGCCGGGCATCAACTACTCCGTGCTGCTCCCGCGGTCCTCGGACTTCGCCGTGTACTCGCAGGTGATGTACCCCAACTACAAGGACGAGCTGGAGCGCCCGCTGGTCCTCGACCTCGCCCAGCTGCTGTGGGACCGCGGCGAGGGCGACGGCTACGCCCAGCACATGACCACCGACCCGCTGCCCGGCACGCCCAAGCACACCATCCTGCTCGACGTGGCGTTCGGCGATCACCAGGTCACGCCGTATCAGGCCGACGTCGAGGCGCGCACGATCGGCGCCTCGATCCACGCGCCGATCCTGCCGGCGGGCCGCTCGCCGCAGCGCAAGCCGTCGTGGGGGATCCCGGCGATCGCGTCGTTCCCGTTCGGCGGCTCGGCCATCGTCTACTGGGACGGCGGGCCGGCCAAGGTCAGCGTCCCGCCGCTGGCCAACACCCCCAACTCGGGCCTGCAGGACCCGCACGAGCACGTCCGCCGCACGCCCGCGGCGCGCGCGCAGAAGGCCGCGTTCCTGAACCCGGGCGGCGCGCTGACCGACGTCTGCGGCGGCGCCGCCTGCCTCACCGCGCCCGACGTGGGGTGAGGGCCGCGGGGCAGGCGGGGCCGTGGGCTATGTTGGCGGGATGGGCGTGCGCATCGGCTACAAGGCCTCGGCAGAGCAGTTCGACCCCCGGACGCTGCTGGAGCTGACGCGGCACGCCGAGCGCGTCGGGATGGAGCTGGTCGCGACCTCGGACCACTTCCAGCCGTGGCGGCACAGCGGCGGCCACTCGCCCGCCGCGCTGCCGTGGCTGGGCGCGGCGACGCAGGCGACCGAGACCGCCGTGCTCGGCACCAGCGTGCTGACCCCGACGCTGCGCTACGAGCCGGCGGTCATCGCGCAGGCGTTCGCCACGCTGGGCCTGCTGGCGCCCGGGCGGATCTTCCTCGGCGTCGGCACCGGCGAGGCGATGAACGAGACGCCGGTGACCGGCGGCGCGTTCCCCGGCCGCAAGGAGCGCCGGCTGCGCATGGCCGAGGCGATCGAGCTGATCCGCCGGCTCTGGCGCGAGGAGCGCGTCGACTTCGAGGGCGAGTACTACAAGACGTCGCAGGCCACCATCTACGACCGGCCCGAGACCGAGGTGCCGATCTTCGTCGCGGCGTCGGGGCCGCTGGCCGCCAAGCTCGCCGGCCGCGTCGGCGACGGCTTCATCTGCACGAGCGGCAAGAAGCCCGAGCTCTACGAGGAGCTGCTGGCCAAGGTCGTCGAGGGCGCCGAGCAGGCCGGCCGCGATGCGTCGGGGCTGCGGCACATGATCGAGATCAAGGTCTCCTACGACCGCGACCAGACGCTCGCCTACGACAACTGCCACTTCTGGTCGGCGCTGGCGCTGACGCCCGAGCAGAAGGAGGGCGTCGAGGACCCGATCGAGATGGAGCGCCTCGCCGACGAGAACGCCGACCAGGCGCACACGCGGTTCATCGTGTCCAACGACCCGGCCGAGGTCGTCGAGCAGATCGGCGTCTACCTCGACCTCGGCTTCGACGACCTGCTCCTACACGCCCCCGGCCACGACCAGGCGCGGTTCCTGGACCAGTTCAGCGCCGACGTGCTGCCGCTGCTGCGCGAGCGCGCGGGGCAGTAGCGGCGGGCGCCGGTGCTCAGCGCTCGTCGCGGTCCGCCGCGTCGGCGCCGGTGCTCGTCTTGAACGCCTCGCCGGTGCTGCCGCCGAGCACGCGGCGCGTCAGGCCCGGGACGACGACGCGCGCGAGCGCCGCGAGGCGGTAGGCCCGCGGCACGTAGCGCTCGGCCTTGCCGCCGGGGCCTGCGTCGAGGATCGCCTCGGCGACCTTGTCGGGCGTGGAGACCATCCACCGCGTGGCGGCCTTCTCGACCAGCTCGGCCTGCGGGAACCCCTCGGTCGCCACGAACCCCGGGTTGACGAGCCCGACGTGGACGCCGTTGGGCGCCTCCTCGAGGTGCAGCGCGTCGGTCCAGCCGATGAGCGCGAACTTCGACGCCGAGTAGCCGCCCGACCCCGCGCGCGCCACGCGCCCCGCGGTGCTGGCGACGTTGACGATGGAGCTCGGCGCGCTGGCGCGCAGCAGCGGCAGCAGCGCCTCGGTCAGCCGCGCCTGCGCGAGCAGGTTGAGCTCGACCGCGCGGCGCAGGTTGGCGGCGCCGACGTCGGCGAACGCGCCCCGCCAGCCGGCGCCCGCGTTGTTGACCAGCAGGTCCAGGCGCCCATGGCGCTCGGTGACCGCCGCGGCGATGCGTGCCGGGGCCTCCTCGTCGGTGAGGTCGGCGGCCACGACCAGCGTCTCGCCCCCGAGCTCGCGCGCGAGCGCCTGCAGGCGGTCCTCGCGGCGGGCGACGAG
>JAOPZP010000009.1 GCA_025964055.1 Conexibacter sp. | reverse complement strand
AGCGGCAGCAGGATCATCGACCCGAACAACGCCGCGCCGACCAGGAACGTCGTGCCCGCCGCCGCGCTGAAGCCGGCGCTGCGGAACAGCTTGACGTCGACCAGCGGATGCGCGATGCGGGTGGCGCGCACCACGAACGTCGTGACCATGACCGCGCCGATCAGCAGCGGCAGCCAGGCGCTCGCCACCAGCAGCGTGCGGTGCGTGCCGACCTCGCTGAGGCCGAAGACGATCGCCGCGACGCCCGGCGACAGCAGCAACAACCCCAACTTGTCGAGCGGGGGCGTCGCGTGACCGGCCTCCGAGGCGCGCCCGGCCGCCCGACCGACCGGCAGCAACCTGTAGGCCAAGACGAGCCCGATCGCCCCGACCGGCACGTTGACGTAGAAGATCCAGCGCCAGCTGAGGTTGTCGACGAGCAGCCCGCCGAGCACCGGTCCGACGACCGGACCCAGCAGCATCGGCACGCCCACGACGCTCATGACGCGACCCATGCGCTTCGGGCCCGCCGCCTGGGCGAGCGTGATCATCCCGATCGGCATGATCATGCCGCCGGCCAGCCCCTGCAGGACCCGGAAGGCGATCAGCGAGTCGGCGCTCCACGCCGCGCCGCACAGCACGCTGGTCAGCACGAACGCCGCCACGGCGCTCATCCACACGCGCCGCGGCCCGAAGCGCTCGGCCATCCAGCCGGTCAGCGGGATCACGGCCGCGAGCGCGAGCAGGTAGCCGGTGCTGACCCACTGGATCGTCGCCAGCGAGACGTGGAGGTCCTCGCGCAGCGTCTGCAGCGCGACGTTGACGATCGTCGCGTCGAGGATCGACATGATCGCCCCGACGACCACCACGATGGCGATCGGCCGGACGTCCTTGGGCAGGCCTCCGCTCATGTTATTGCTCTACTCCCTCGTAGGCCGCGGCGAGGCGCGCCAGCACCTTGGCGGCGGCGCGGCGCTCGGCGGGGGCCAGCTGGTCGAACAGCGCGCGGCGCCGGGCGGCGACCTGCGCGCGCCGCTGCTGCACCGCGGTGACGCCGTCCTCGGTGAGCGCGAGGCAGACCGCGCGGCGGTCCTCCTCGCTGCGCACGCGCGTCAGCAGGCCGCGGGCCTCGAGGCCGTCGACCATCCGCGTGGCCGTCGGCGCGCTGACGCCGGCGGCGCGGGCCAGCTCGCGCAGGCCGAGCGGGACCTCGGCCTCCAGCAGCGGCGAGAGCAGATCGAACTGCGCGGTCGTCAGCACCGCGTCGGGCTCGACGCGCCCGCGAGCGCGCTTGGCCGCGCGCACGAAGTCGTCGAAGGCGGTGACGAACGCGTCGAGCTGGGGATCGGTTGCAGGGTCAACGGCGGCGGCAGCGGACATCTCGTTAGCATCCTAACAAGTTTCGTTAGTGCGCTAACGATCGTGGCACGGGTACGGTCGTCCAGACGTGGACGACCGCCCGACCTTCGACCTCCAGTCGCACTCGATCTACTCCGACGGGACGCTGGCGCCCGCCGAGGTCGTCGCCCGCGCGGCGGCCGCCGGCGTGGAGCTCCTCGCGCTGTCAGACCACGACACGGTCGACGGCGTCGCCGAGGCGCTGGACGCCGCGGCCGCCACGGAGGGAGCGCTGCGCGTCGTCACCGCCGTCGAGCTCTCGAGCATCGACGGCGACCACGAGGACCTCCACGTCCTGGGCTACGGCGTCGACCACACCGACGCGACGTTCCTCGCGACGCTCGAGCGCTTCCGCGCCGACCGCGGCGCGCGCGCCGACCGCATGGCCGAGGCGCTGGAGTCCGCGTGCGGCCTGGCCCTGGACCGTGCGCCGCTGGAGGCGCGCCGCGCCGCCGGCCTGCCGATCGGCCGGCCGCACCTCGCGCAGTCGGCGTTCGACCACCCCGACAACGCGCAGCGCATCGCCGACGAGGGACTCGCCGACTTCGGCAAGCTCCTGGAGGCCTACCTGATCCCCGGCGCCCCGGCCTTCCGCCGCCGCACGACGCCGACGGTCGCCGAGGCGATCGCGGCCATCCACGCGGCCGGCGGCGTGGCGATCTGGGCCCACCCGTTCTGGGACGTCGACCAGCCCGGCGAGGTCGTCGGCGCGATCGACCGCTTCGTCGCCGACGGGCTCGACGGCGTGGAGGCCTTCTACGTCACCCATACCCGCGAGGAGACGCTGCTGGTCGCCCAGGCGTGCGCCGACCGCGGCCTGCTGACCACCGGCTCGGCCGACTTCCACGGCCCCGACCACCCGCGCTTCGACCGCTTCCGCGCGTTCGCACTGCACGGGCTGCGCCCGCGGCTCGGGCCGATCGCGCAGGCCTGAGCGGAGCCCTCAGGCGCGCAGCGTGCGCTCGAGCTTGGAGGCCAGCGCCTCGAGGGCCAGCTCCTCCGACGGGTTCAGGATGAACGTGGTGCGCGTCGTCTCCACGAGCCCGACGGCGTCGCGCAGCCGGCCCGGCGTCGCGCCCGACTCGTCGGCGTCCTGCCCGAGCTGCTCGGTGCGATCGCTGTGGTGGACGAGCTCCGGCACGCCGTCCTTGACGCAGGCGACGTCGCGCAGCCACAGCGCCGAGAGCTGCAGTCCGTGGTCGATCGTCGCCGCGTAGGCGCGGCGGTGGGCGCGCTTGCCGGCGGTCTCCCCCTCGCGCTTGAGGCGCCGTGCCTCGCGGTCGGGGAGCAGCTCGGCGTCGGCGGCCACCTGGGAGGCGACGCCGCTGGCGGCCGCGTCGCCGCGGGCGCGGGCCTGGTCGAGCAGCGCGAC
>JAOPZP010000006.1 GCA_025964055.1 Conexibacter sp. | reverse complement strand
CATCGCCCCGGCGGTGAGGAACGAGCGGCCGAACACCGCGCCGCCCTGGGCCTTGAACGAGAGCCACGCGAAGATGCCGTTCTGGAAGAGCAGCAGGCCGAAGATCGCGAAGACGATGTCCGGCGTGCCGGCGAGGACCTCGATGGCCGACTCGACGGCGCGCGCGAGCGCCCGCGGCCGGCCGTACTCGACGAGCCACACGGCCGTGGCCACCGCCAGCGGCGTGGCGATGACGATCCCGATGATCGTCAGCATCACCGTGCCCAGGACCGGGTCCAGGATCCCGCCGGTCGTGCTCTGCGCCAGCCCCGGCTGCGGGCGATGCAGCAGCAGGTCGAGGTTGAGGTACTGGACGCCGCGCACGCCCATGGAGACGACGATCGCCGCGGTGATCGCGCACAGCGTCAGCCCGCACGCCCAGCAGGCGACGAACGCGACGCGCTGGCTCCAGCGCCAGGACCGCAGGCGGTCGCCGCGCGGCGCCGGGCGCGGCTCGTCGAGCAGCGGCGTCGGCAGCAGGGCGGGCGAGGTGGCCATCAGACCCGCAGCCCCTGGCGGCGCATCGGCAGCTTGGCGACGTAGCCGCCGACCGACAGAGCCAGGCTCGACAGCAGCAGCAGCAGCGCGAACGCGTAGATCGACGCGCGGACCGGCGGCGCGTTGATGGCGTCGACGTTCTCCACCATCGACGCGGCGAGCGGCCGGATCGGCTCGAAGAGGTAGGTGATGCCGTCGGCCGGGTTGGGCGAGAACCCGCGCGACCCCGACACCATCGACAACGCCACGGCCTCGCCGAGCGCGCGGGCGCACGCGAGCACCGCGGCCGCCACGATCGCCGGGCGCGTGGCGCGGACCGACACGCTCCAGACGACCTCCCACCGGTTGGCGCCGAGCGCCGCGGCACCCTCGGTCCACGCCGGCGGGATCGCCCGCAGCGCGTCGACGACGATGGCGATCATGATCGGCGTGATCATCACGGTGAGCACGGCGACCGCCACGAGCACGCCGGTGCCGTCGATCTGCACCACGTTCTGGACCGAGTGCTTACGGTCGGGGCTGATCAGGTGGCTGCCGACCGCCGGCGCCAGCACGAGGATCCCGATCAGCCCGTAGATCACCGAGGGCACGGCGGCCAGCAGCCGCACCGCGGGGACCACGACGGCACGGATCCGCGCCGGGGCGAACTCCACGATGAAGATCGCCGCCAGCAGCGAGAACACCAGCCCGACCAGCACCGAGACGCCCGTCGTCAGCAGCGTCCCGTAGATCAGCGGCCAGGCCCGCAGGTGGTAGGCCGAGTCGGGCGGGTGCTGCCCGGTGGCGATCATCTGGCCGAGTTGATGGTCGATGTCGCCGCCCGGCCCCAGCCAGGAGATCCAGCCGTTGGCCTGCAGGACCGGCCAGGCGCGGACGGCGACGAACACGACCATCAACACGATGATCAACAGGACCAGGCAGGCCACCGCGCCGAGGCGCCAGGCGGCCTGCCGGTCCGTCCACGGCTCTCGGAGCCGGGCGAAGACTCGCCCAGGGGGCGACCTTCGCCGGCGGTTCTCGCCCAGGAGGCTCGAACGCGCTGCTGAGGGCGGCTCCATCGTCCTAGTTCAGCGGGATCGCGATCGACGCGATGATCTTGCGCGCCGCCGGGCTGTGCTGGATCCAGTTGATGAACGCCGAGGCGGCGCCGGTCGCCTTGCCACGCGTCACCTCGTAGTAGTTGCGGACGCCGGGGTACTGGCCGGACTTGGCGTTCTGCAGGCTGCACGCGACGCCCTCGAACGCGACGGCGTGCACGTCCTTCTGCGAGGCGTAGTACCCCGAGTTGAAGCCGATGGCGTTCTTGTCGGAGGCGACCGACTGCTCGACCAGGCCGTCAGACGGCTTGAGGGCGGCCAGCGGCGAGATGGTCTTGCCGCCGAGCAGGAGCTGCTGGACCAGCGGCGGCAGCGACGAGGCGGCCGTGCGGCCAATCAGGTCGATCGTGCCCGTGATGGTCGAGCCCGGGACCTCTTCCCAGTTGCGGACCTGGCCGGTCCAGATGGCCTGCGCCTGGGCCAGCGTCAGGTTCGGGAGCGTGTTCGCCGGGTTGGTGTCGAAGCAGAAGAAGTCCTTGGCGATCGGGTAGAAGACGAGCCCGGACGGGTCGCTGGGGCGGGGGTCGCGCGCGGCGTTGCCGATCGTGACGCGCCCAGCGGCGGCGTCCTGGACGCCGACCTCGCCGCCGCCCTGGGCGAGCTTGAACTTCACCTTGCCGGGCTTGAGCTTGACGTACTTCTTGGCCAGCAGGGCCACGAGCGGGGCCGAGCCGGTCGCCCCGCTGATGGTGATGGTGCTCGCGGCCGAGGCCCCGGCGGGCACGGCGACGCCCAGGATCCCGACGGCGGTGACGGCTGCCGCGAGGCGGCGTGTGCGGGTCATGACGACCGATATCTCCAATTCCCAGTTTGCATGGTCAGATAGTGGACAATAGTCTAACCACACAATCCTGATCGAGTTTGGACAGAAGAGGCCCGGGGCATGAGCCGCCTGGCCGTCGAGCACCACG
>JAOPZP010000585.1 GCA_025964055.1 Conexibacter sp. | reverse complement strand
ACCATGATGTCCTCCATGGTCGCGATGACGTCCTCTTCGTCGACGAACGACATCTCGAGGTCGAGCTGGGTGAACTCGGGCTGGCGGAAGCCGCGCAGGTCCTCGTCGCGGAAGCAGCGCGCGATCTGGAAGTAGCGCTCGGTGCCGCCGATCATCAGCAGCTGCTTGAACAGCTGCGGCGACTGCGGCAGCGCGTACCAGGCGCCGGGCTGCAGGCGCGAGGGCACGAGGAAGTCGCGAGCGCCCTCGGGCGTCGAGCGCGTGAGGATCGGCGTCTCGACCTCGAGGAAGTCGCGCTCGTCGAGCACGTCGCGCATGACCTTGACGATGTTGTGGCGCAGCTCGAGCATCCGCTGCATCGGCTCGCGGCGCAGGTCGACGGCGCGGTGCTTGAGCCGCAGCATCTCGTCGGCCTCGACGTCCTCGTCGACCGGGAACGGCGGCGTCTCGGCCTCGGCCAGGACCGTCATCTCGGTCACCGACACCTCGACGTCGCCCGTGGGGATGTTGGGGTTCTTGTTCTGGGCGTCGCGCTCGAGGACCTGGCCGGCGACCGAGATCACGTACTCCGAGCGCAGCCGCTCGGCGGCGGCGAACGCGTCGCCACTGGTGTCCGGGTGGAACACGAGCTGCACGATGCCGCTGCGGTCGCGCACGTCGATGAAGATGAGCCCGCCATGGTCCCGGCGGCGGTGGACCCAGCCGGAGACGCGGACGGACCGTCCGGCGTCGCCCGCGCGGAGGTCGCCGGCCCACGTGTCGCGGTAGCCGTTGGGGCGCGGAGGCTGCCTCATGCGAAGTGCCGTCCCTTCAGGACGTGGGCGACGACCGCCGTCGGCTCCAGCTCGTGCTGCTCGCCCGTCTCCATGTCCTTCAAGAACGTTCCTTCGTCGTCGAGGATCGCGACCCAGCGCGCTCCGGTGCGGGATGCCTGCTTCATCTGGCCCTTGCGCGAGCGGCCCGCCAGCTCCTGCTGGACGTTGAGGCCTGCGCGGCGCGCCTCGGCCGCCAGCGCGAACGCCGGGACGTCGGTGCCCGCGACGTAGAGGTCGGTGACGGGCTCCGGCTCCGGCCGCTGCTCGCCGGCCAGCAGCAGGCGCTCGACGCCCGCCGCCCAGCCGATGCCGGGCGTGGCGCCGAGCCCGAGCTCCTGCGCGAGGCGGTCGTAGCGGCCGCCGCCGCCGACGGCCGACTGCGCGCCGAGGACGTCGGAGGTGAACTCGAACAGCGTCCGCGTGTAGTAGTCGATGCCGCGCACCAGCGTCGGATCGATGGCGTAGGGGATCTCGGCGGCGTCCAGCCGCGCGCGCACCTCGGCGAAATGCTCGGCGTCCTCGGCGGTCAGCTGGTCCAGGAGCAGCGGTGCGCCCTGCATGACCTCGCGCGTGCCCGGATCGTCGGCATCGAACGCGCGCAGCGGGTTGAGGTCGATGCGCGCACGGACCTCGGGGCTGACCCGGTCCTCGTTGGCGCGCAGGTAGGCGATCAGCTGCTCGCGGTAGTCGGCGCGGGTCTCCGGCGTGCCGAGCGAGCCGAGGCGCAGGTTGACGCCCTCGACGCCCAGCTCCCGGATCAGCGCGTGCAGCAGGACGATGGTCTCCGCATCGACGGCCGGGTCGTCGGATCCGATCGCCTCCGCGCCGACCTGCCAGAACTGGCGAAAGCGCCCGGCCTGCGGCTTCTCCTGGCGGAAGAACGGCCCGAGGTACCAGAGCTTCACGGGCTGCGGCGCCTTGTGCATGCCGTGCTCGGCGTAGGCGCGCACGACCGGCGCGGTGCCCTCGGGGCGCAGCGTCAGCGAGCGCCCGCCGGCGTCCTCGAAGCTGTACATCTCCTTCTGCACGATGTCGGTCGACGCGCCGACGCCGCGGGCGAAGAGGTCGGTGTGCTCGAAGGTCGGCGTCTCGATGCGGCGGTAGCCGGCGCCGCCGAGGATGGAGCGCGCGGCGCTCTCGACGGCACGGCGCGCGGCGTCCTGCTCGGGCAGCACGTCGTACGTGCCGCGCGGCGCCTGGGGCCGATCAGCCACGGTTCACGACGGCTGCGAGAGCTCGGACAGGAACGGGTTGCCCGCGCGCTCGGCGCCGAGCGTGGTCAGGCCCATGTGCCCGGGGTGCACCACGGCGTCGTCGTCGAAGCGCTCCATCAGCGTGGCGATCGAGGCCAGCAGCGTCGCGTGGTCGCCGCCCGGAAGATCGGTGCGACCGATCGAGGACTGAAACAGCACGTCGCCGGAGAACAGCGCCACCGGACTCCGATCGCCTGTGGCATCGGCGATGCGATCGCCCGAGAAGAGCGCGGTCGGCTCGTCGCCGTCGGCGATCGCGTAGGTGACGTGGCCCGGGCTGTGGCCCGGCGTGAAGAGCACGTCGATGTCGTAGCCGGCGAGGCTCAGGCGCTCGCCGCCGGCGACCGTGTGCTCCGGGTCCCAGGACTCGAACGGCCCGAAGCCGGCCCACGGCACGTAGGCCATGATGTCCTGCAGGATCGGGACCTCGATCTGGGGGCAGTAGACGGGCGCACCGGTGGCCTTGGCCACCGGCGCGACGGCGCCCACGTGGTCGAAGTGGCAGTGCGTGAGCAGGATCGCGTCGAGCTGCACGCCCAGGGCCTTGATGGCGCCCAGGAGCTTGGGCGCCTCCTCCCCCGGGTCGACCAGCAGCGCGCGGTCGCCGCCGTCGCGCCGGATCAGGAAGCTGTTCTCCTGCACCGGGCCGACGGTGAACATCCGGACGTCCACGGACTACCGCTTCCCTGCGGCCCGCTTGGCCATGCGCCGCTTGTAGATGTAGGAGTCGGTGTAGTAGCCCAGCGGGATGTAGGTGCAGAACATGAACGCGCCGATGGCGATGGCGACGCCGATCTTCTGCCCGATGAGCGTGATCACCGCGATGAAGAGGATGGTCGCGATCGCGGCGCGGTTGGCCGCCGAGCGCCACGACGGCGGACGGTCGAGCCGGTCGGTCCGCAGCGCCCCGCCCTTGCCACCCTTGGCGGGCGGGACCTTGCCGCTGGTGCGGCCCCGTGCCTCGACCATGCCGGCCGCGTTGCCACGGTGCTTGGTGCGGCGCTTGCGCTTGGTCTGGGCCATGCTCAGGACGATAGCTCTTGCAGGGCCTCCTCCACCGTGTGACGGCCGCGAACCGGCACGTCGTCGGGGAAGCCGTCGAACGCGGCGGCCGGCGGGAGGCCGACGACCTCGCACCCCGAGACCGTCGCGTGGCGCGCCACCGCGGCCACCAGGCGCGCCAGCGGGACCGCGCGATGGTCCTCCACATTGGTCGAGACCTGCACGGTCCCGCCCTGCGCGGTGAGCTCCAGGCCCAGGGCGCGCACGCCCGGCAGGCCGTCCCTGCCGCCCTCGCGCACGGCCGCGGCGACGGCCCGCGCGTCCTGCAGCGTGGCGGGCGGCGCGAGCTCGATGTTGAACGCGATCAGCGGCGGGCGCGCGGCCACGAGGACGGCGCCGGCCGTCGGGTGCGGCGCGGGCGGGCCGAAGTCGGGGCGCAGCTCCC
>JAOPZP010000584.1 GCA_025964055.1 Conexibacter sp. | reverse complement strand
GCGCCCGCGCCGCGGCGGGATCGTCTGGGTCCTGCTGGCGTGCGCCGGCCTGCTGCGGCCCGAGGCGTGGCTGCTCATCGGCCTGTACTTCCTGTGGATGTGCGCGGGCGAGCTGGGGCCCAACCAGAACCGGGCCCACCCACCCGCTCGGGGCCGAGCTCCCCCGATCACATCCCGAGGAAGTACAGGCCGATGATGATCCACGCCTCGGGGCGCAGCAGGCCGGCGCACGCCAGCAGGACCCAGACGATCCCGCCGCGCCGCGGGCGCGCCAGCTCCAGCGCCGCGGCCCAGACGACGAACGCCAGGTACGGGATGTCGATGTAGGCGCGCGCGGCCAGGAACGGGAAGTCGAAGCGCGTGCAGAGGATGCCCGCGGCGGCGAGGCCGACGAGCGGCGTGAACGCCTGGCGCGCCAGCCGGTAGACGCCGGCGCAGAGGACGACGAACGACGCCTCGGTGAAGAACACCATGACGCGGTCGCCGCCGCGGCCCAGCAGCGACAGGACGGCGCCGAACGCCACCGCGAGCGGGTGCTGGGTCGGCGAGCGGTACTCGTCGAAGCTCGGCAGGTGCCCGTGCAGGACCTCCCGGCCCCACAGCAGCGAGTAGTAGCTGTCGTAGTTCGGATAGGTCGGGTAGACGAGGAAGCCGACGAAGGTCGCGAGCGCGAGCGCGATCAGCGCCAGCGCCGGCCACGGCAGCGCCGTGATGCGGTCCAAGCGACTGGGGGACGAGGCGGGGTCGTGGTCGGGACGCGGTGCGGCGGGCACGGCGGCGACGTCAGCAGGTGGCATAGACGGCGAAGTCGGGGGAGCGGTCGATCAGGATGGCGCCCGGTCCGGGGACCTGGATCAGTGGATCGTCCTCGACGGTGTGGTCGAATGGACCGTAGGTGGGGTTCTCCAGCATGCCGGGCCCGGCGACGAAGAGGTGCACGCCCTTGGTCTCGCGTCCGAAGTCGCGCAGTCCGCTGCGGGCCACGACCTCGTCGGCGTCGGCGTGCAGGAGCCAGCGCGTGTCGGGCACGAGCTTGTGGTTGGGGACCGTCACCGGGCCGCAGCGGCGGGCCAGCGCGAACGCCGGCGTGTGCACGACCCGCGACAGCTCCTGGCGCAGCTCGCGCCGCGTGGTCAGCTCGCGGTCGATGTAGCCCGGATGGAAGTGCGTCGCGGTGAACAGCACGCCGCCGAGGGCGACGAGCGCCGCGGCGGCGATCCACGGCCGGCGCGCGCGATGGCCCTCGGGCAGCACGCTGAACCCCGCGACCGCGAAGCCGGCGAAGACCAGCAGGCCCAGCGCGCTGATCGCCAGGTAGCGGTCGATGACCGCGAGGCCGGCGACGGCGATCGCCCCGAACGTGGCGACGCCCGAGAGCGTCATCGCCAGCGGGACGCCGGCGCGGCGGCGGGCGAAGGCGAGGGCGAGCACGACCCCGAGGACGGCGCCCAGCAGCACCGGCCACTTGACGAGCTTGTCGAGGTAGTGGATCAGGAGCGACGGCGCCTCGGACGCCGAGCGCTGGCGGTTGAGGTCGGCGGCCAGGGCGTTGGTGTGGCTCAGCGAGAAGCCGGGGTCGCCGGTGACGATCGCGTCGGTCAGGGCCCAGAGCACGGGGGCCGCGGCGGCGTACCCGGCGGTGCGGATCCGCCGCGCCCACGGCTGGGCGGGCACCGCGCACCACAGCCAGTAGACGCCGCCGAGGATCCACGCCTCGGGCCGCAGCAGGCCGGCGAGCACGAGCAGGACCCAGACGAGGCCGCCGCGCCGGGGCCGCTCGGTCTCCAGGGCCGCGGCCCAGACGATCATCGCCAAGTACGGCACGTCGACGTAGCCGCGCGCGGCCAGGAACGCGTAGTCGAGGCGGCTGAGGACCAGCAGCGCGGCGACGAGGCCGACCCACGGCGTGAACGCCACGCGGCCCAGCCGGTACATGCCGGCGACCAGCACGCAGAACGACGCGACGGTGAGCGCGAGCCAGACGCGCGGCGCGGCGTCGCCCAGCGGGGCGAGCACCGCCGAGAACGCGACCGCGAGCGGGTGCTCGGTCGGTGCGCGGTACGCGTCGAAGCTCGGCAGGTGGCCGTCGAGGAGCTCCCGGCCCCAGATCAGCGAGTAGGCCGAGTCGTAGTTCGGATAGGTCGGGTACACCAGGTACCCGATGGCGGCCCCGGCGCACAGCAGCGCGAACCCGACCCACGCCCACGTACGGGCGGGGGCGGCGCGCAGCCGCGCCAGCATGCCGGGCTCACGGCGCGGCGGCGAAGTGAGCGTCGCGCTCTCCATCCGAAGTCGAGGTTCCAGCAGCCTGGGAACCGGGGGATTGTGTGCGACGACAGCCGTCCCGGCCCTCTGAGATACTGGGGCAGCGAGTGTACGGCACGCCCCCGCCGGGATGGTCCACCGGTGCCGCCCGCCCGGGCCCTACCATCCGGACGTCGGCCGATCGCCTGCCGGCCGCACCCTTCTCATGAAGCTCATCATCCAGATCCCCTGCCTCAACGAGGAGGAGACCCTCCCGGCCACGCTGGCCGATCTCCCCCGTGAGGTCCCGGGCTTCGACACGGTCGAAGTGCTCGTCATCGACGACGGCTCCACCGACCGCACGATCGCGGTGGCCCGCCAGCACGGCGTCCACCACATCGTCAAGCTCACGAACAACAAGGGCCTCGCCGCCGCCTTCCAGGCCGGCCTCGACGCCTCGCTGAAGCTCGGCGCCGACGTGGTGGTGAACACCGACGCCGACAACCAGTACTCGGGCTCCGACATCCCGAAGCTCGTCGAGCCGATCGTCGACGGCCGCGCCGACATGGTCGTCGGCGACCGCGAGACCGACCAGATCGAGCACTTCTCCCCGCTCAAGAAGCGGCTGCAGAAGCTCGGCTCCTGGGTCGTGCGCCAGGCCTCGGACACCGACGTGCCCGACACGACCTCCGGCTTCCGCGCGTACAACAGGGAGGCCGCCATCCAGATGGCCGTCGTCTCGAAGTACACCTACACCCTGGAGACGATCATCCAGGCCGGCAAGCTGCTGGTCGCCACCGACCACGTGGCGATCGCGACCAACCCGAAGACCCGCGAGTCGCGCCTGTTCCCGTCGATGGGCTCCTACGTCCGGCGCAACGCCGTGGCGATCGCGCGCATCTACACGCAGTACGAGCCGCTGAAGGTGTTCTCCTACCTCGCGCTGCTGCTGTTCGTGCTGTCGCTGATCCCGTTCGTGCGGTTCGTCGTGGCCTACCTCGACGGCCAGGGCGCCGGCCACGTCCAGTCGCTGATCTTCGGCGCCGTGCTCTTCAACTCCGCGGTCGTCGTCGGCGTGCTCGGCGTCATCGGCGACCTGCTCTACAGCCAGCGGATGATGTCCCAGCGGATCTTCGAGCGCGTGCGGCGGATCGAGCTGCAGCTCAAGGTCCCGCCGTCCCATTACGAGCCCGGTGCCACCGACACCGGCCAGCAGGCGACCACCGGCGCGCAGGCCGGCCGCACCGAGGAACGAGAGGCCCTGAAGCTATGAGCAGCTCCGTCACCGTCGACCCCGAGGGCACGGTCACCGGCAACACCTACGACAAGTACGGCTCGACCAACCCGGTCGTCCGCCGGCTCATGGCCGGCTTCGAGTCGACGCTCGAGGAGCTGTACGCCAAGGCCTCCCCCACGACGCTGCTCGACGTCGGCTGCGGCGAGGGCGTCCTCACGCACCAGTGGGCGCAGACGCCGGGGATGCAGCGCGTCGTCGGCCTCGACCTCGACGACCCGCAGCTGCACGAGGCCTGGAAGGGCCGTCAGCACCCGTGCCTCGAGTACAAGGTGATGAAGGCCGAGAACCTCCCGTTCGCTGACGGCGAGTTCGAGGTCGCCACGGCGATCGAGGTCCTCGAGCACGTCCCGGATCCCGAGCACACCGTCTCGGAGATGGCCCGCTGCGCGTCCAAGCACGTGCTGGTCAGCGTGCCGCGCGAGCCGCTGTGGCGCGGGCTGAACCTCGCCCGCGGCGCCTACCTCAAGGAGCTGGGCAACACGCCCGGCCACGTGAACCACTGGTCCAAGCGCGCGTTCGTGCAACTGCTGGGCCGCTACGGCACCGTCGTCGAGGCGCGTTCGCCGTTCCCGTGGACGATGCTCCTCGTCCGCGTTGGCGCCTGACACTCGCCCAGAGGGCGAGGTCCGGTCGCGGGAGCTCGCCCAGGGGCTCGCTCCCGCCGCGTTGGAGGAGGGTTCCCCGGGGTCCCGCTCCTTCGGGAGCGGAGCGCGGATCCTGAGCATCGGCATCGCCGCCACCGGGCTCTTCACGTTCGCGTACTTCTCGGTCGCCAAGCACGTCCTGCCCGACGGGCCGTACGGGCGCATCGCGACGCTGTGGGCGGTGCTGTTCGTCGTGATGTCGGTGATCTACCGGCCGGTCGAGCAGCTGCTGTCGCGCACGATCGCCGACCGCCGCGCCCGCGGCGCGCAGGCCGGCCACCCGCTGCGCGTGCCGGCGCTCATCCAGGCGTCGTTCGCGCTGGCGTTCCTCGTCGCCGCGCTGGTGCTGCGCGGGCCGATCCAGGACGGGCTGTTCGACGGCGAGTCGTCGCTGTACTGGATCCTCGTGGGCGCCGCGCTGGCCTACGCGGCCAGCTACTTCGCGCGCGGCTACTTCGCCGGCCACCAGTGGTTCGGCCTCTACGGCGGCCTGGTGCTGTTCGAGTCGCTGTCGCGGTTCTGCTTTCCCGTCGCGGTCGCCGTCGGGATCGCCTCCGGCGAGACCGCCGTGGCGCTCGGCATCGCCGCCGCTCCGCTGGCGTCGCTGTGCGTGATCCCGTGGGCGCTGCGCCGCCACGAGGCGTCCACCACC
>JAOPZP010000581.1 GCA_025964055.1 Conexibacter sp. | reverse complement strand
CGTTGTCGACCTGGGGGTTGATGCTGCGCAGCGCGTCGATCAGCGCGGGGGCCGTGGCCGGGTTGGCGTCGTTGCCCTTGATCTTGGTGCCGCCGCCCGCGTCGAGGTCGGTCTCGCCGAGCGACTGGGAGGTGATCGAGCCGCCGACCAGCTCGGTCGCGACCGTGTCGCCGCCGGCGCCGTCGCCGGTGCGGACGTCGCCGGCGATGAACGTGTGGATGTCGCCCGTGACGAAGACCACGTCCTTGATCTGCTGATCGCGGATGTGGGTGAGCAGCTCCTCGCGCTCGCGCGGGTAGCCCTCCCAGTTGTCATAGGTGTAGTTGGCGCCGCCGAGCACGCGCGTCGGCATCATCGTCACCTCGTTGGCCATGATCTTCCACTGGGCCGTGGACTTCTTCAGCGCGTCCTTGACGAAGTTCATCTGCGGCCGGCCGAGGAAGTCGCGCGGCTGGTCGTAGTCGGCGCACGGCGCCACGACCGCGTCGCCGCACGGCTGGTCGGCGCGGTAGGAGCGCTGGTCCATGACGATCAGCTCGACGTTGGAGCCGAACTGCAGCGTGCGGTACAGCTTCTGGCCGCCGGGGAAGGCGGGCATCGACTCGAAGAACGCCTTGCGGCCGGCCGCCTTGCGCGCGGCGCTGAAGTGCTTGCCGGGCGGCAGGCCGCCGTCGCGCTCCTTGCCGGCGTAGTTGTCCTGGACCTCGTGGTCGTCCCAGAGCATGACCATGGGGAACTTCGCGTGGACCGCGCGCAGCGCCGGGTCGGAGCGGTAGAGCTGGTACTTGGCGCGGTAGTCGGCCAGCGTGACGGCCTCCCGCACGACGTCCGGGTTGGTCGGGTTCGCACGGCCGATCTTGTCGTCGCGCACGCCGGTGCCGCCCTTGACCGAGTGATAGCTCTCGGCGTAGATGTAGTCGCCGAGGCAGACGACGAAGTCGTAGTCGCCGTCGGCCATCGCGTTCAGGGCGTTGTAGTAGCCGTGCGTGTAGTCCTGGCAGGAGAAGAACGCGAACTTCACGTCCTCCTTGGAGTCGGCCGGCAGCGCGGTGCGGAAGCGCCCGACGGGGCTGTCGGAGGCCTTGGTCGCGAAGCGGTAGTAGTACTCCGAGTGGGGCTTGAGCCCGCTCACGCGCGCCTTGACCGCGTGGTTGGAGGCGGCGCCGGTGGCGACCTGCTTGCGCGCCACCACCTTCTTGAAGGCCTTGTCGGTGGCCACCTCCAGCTCCACCGTGCCGGTCCCGCCCCCGCCCGACGGGTCCAGCCGCGTCCAGAGGCTGATGCCCTTGGGCGTCGGGTCCCCGGAGATCACGCCGTCGGGGAAGTGCCCCTTGGCGAAGGGCCGCGTGCGCGCCGAGGCCAGCGGCACGGCCAGCGCGGTGGGCACGAGGACGGTGGCGGCCGCGCCCCCGGCGCGGGCGACGAACTGGCGGCGGGTCTGCATCGGCCGAACCTACCGGCGGGTGCAAGCGGGGGTGTGAAGTTCCGTTTCGCGTGCGGCGCGGCTGGGCGCGACGGGGGCGGCGGCCCCGGTCGCGCTCAGGGCATCTGCTCGCGCAAGAACGGCACCACGGCGGCGACCACGGCCTCGGGGTCATCGGCCAGCGGCCAGTGCCCGCTGCCGGGCAGGATCGTCACGGCCGCGTCGCGGAAGACCTCGCGCTGGCGCTCGGCCAGGCGCACCTTCAGGTACGGGTCCTTCGCGCCCCACACCACGAGCGCCGGGCGCGGGTGCTCGCGCAGCCGCGGCGCGATCGCCTCGACGTGCGGGCCGATCGGCGTGTTGCGGTACAGCCGCAGCACCGCGCGGCGGGTGCCCTTGTCGGCGTAGATGTCGAACATCTCGTCGGCGAACGACTGCGGGAACGTCGGCGGGTTGGTGGCCTTCATGAACGCGCGCTGGCCCCGGCGCGACGAGATCGCGAAGAACAGCTCGCCCAGCCCCGGCGTACGCCAGACCTTCGCCAGCGCGTGCCAGCCCTCGCGCAGCAGCACGCCGGTGTTGATCAGCGTCGTCGACGCGTGGGCCTCGGGGTGGTCGGCCGCCCACTGCAGGCCCCACGGGCCGCCGAAGTCGTGGAGCACGAGGTGCGCGCGCCGCACGCCGAGCTGCTCCAGCGCGCCGCCGAGGTGCGCCGCGTAGCCGGGCACGGTGTAGGGGAAGCCGGCGGGCTTGTCGGCGCCCGCGAAGCCGGGCATGTCGAGCGCGACGGTCCGGGCGAAGGCGCCGGCGGGCTCCATCAGCGGCGCCCAGTCGCGGCCGCGGCCGGGGTTGCCGTGGACGAAGACGATCGCCTCCTCGGCGCCCTCCGGGCCGGTCTCGACGACCGGCGACCGCACGCCGGCGACGGTGACCTCAGAGGTCCTCATCGGACCGCCGCCAGCGCCGCGCGGGCCAGGCGGCCGGGTCGCATGACGCGCTCCAACGGCTCAGCGCGCGACGCGAGCTCCGCCATCATCGTCGCCGTCCTTGGGTCGCGCGTGGCGGCACGGTGCAGGCCGCGCTCGACCGGGTTGAGGTCGCGTCCGCCGGCGAAGTCCGACATCTGGAGGTGGTGCAGCGCGAGGTGGCGCCGATGCCGGCG
>JAOPZP010000532.1 GCA_025964055.1 Conexibacter sp. | reverse complement strand
GCCGCGGTCCGCGCGGGGCTGCCCGACCTGCCCGACGAGCTGTGCGTCAACGAGCTGCAGCCCGCGGCGCTCTCGCTGCGCCCCGAGCTGCAGGGCACCCTGGACGCCGTGCGGGACGCGGGCGCCGACGTCGCGATGGTCAGCGGCAGCGGGCCGACCGTGCTGGGGCTGTTCCGCGACGTCGCGGCCGGCAAGGCGGCCAAGGCGCGGTTCCCGGGGGCGAAGGTCGCCAAGCCCGTCGGGCCGCACGGCGGCGAGGTTTTGGCCGCATGACGACCCAATTCCGTACATACCGTTACGGCGTCATGCGGTCAGCCGCATGACGACCCAATCCCGTACATGCCGTTACGGCGTCATGCGGTCAGCCGCATGAAGACGGGGCCGATCGTCGCGGCGGTCCTCCTGGCCGTCTTCCTCGTCCTCCGCCGGCGGAAGCTCGAGCCGACGCTGCTCATCGGCGGCGCGATCTTCGTGGTCGGCCTGCTCGTCTACGGCAGCGGCCTCGTGCAGTTCCCCGACGTCAAGAAGCTCGTCGAGGACGCCGGCAACAAGCTCGGCAAGTGGACCTACCTCGTCGTCGGCGTCATGGCGTTCTTCGAGACGGGCGCCTTCGTCGGCCTGATCGCGCCGGGCGAGACGTTCCTGATCTTCGGCGGCGTCGTGGCGGGCCAGGGCACGATCTCGCTCGTCGCGCTCATCGGCATCGTGTGGGCCTGCGCCGTCCTCGGCGACCTGGCGAGCTTCTACGCCGGGCGCCGCCTGGGGCGGGCGTTCCTGGTCAAGCACGGCCCGAAGGTCTCGATCACCGAGGAGCGCCTGCGCAGCGTCGAGGCGTTCTTCGACCGCCACGGCGGCAAGGCGATCTTCCTCGGCCGCTTCGTCGGCGTGGTCCGCGCGGTCAACCCGTTCCTGGCCGGCTCGTCCGGCATGCCGCTGCGGCGCTTCCTGCCCTACGACGTCGTCGGCGCGGGCGCGTGGGCCACGATGCTGCTCGTCCTCGGCTACGTCTTCTGGCAGAGCTTCGACCGCGTGCTGCACTACGCCCAGCAGGGGACGCTCGCGCTCGGCACGACGATCGTGGTCCTCGTCGTCGTCATCTGGCTCGTTCGCCACCTGCGCGTCGAGGAGAACCGGCACCGCACGGCCGCGTGGATCGACGAGCAGCTCGAGCGCCCCGTGCTGCGCCCGCTCGCCGTCGTCGTGCGCCCGCTGTGGCGCTGGTCGCGCCGCCCGCGGCAGTTCTTCTGGAATCGCGTCACGCCCGGCGACCTCGGCCTGGAGCTCACGACGCTGCTGGCCTTCGTCGCGGTCGGCTCGTTCGTCTTCGCCGCCGACGCGATCACCCTCAACACCCAGGATCTGATCACCGGCGATCGCATGGCGTTCGACTGGGCGAGCAAGATCCGCGCCGGCTGGCTGGACTCCGTCGCCAAGGCGCTCACGCACCTCGGCAGCCTGGCCGTCGTCGGCGCCGCGATGGTGATGGCGGACCTGATCCTCCTGGCCCGCCGCCGGGTGATCGAGGCGGCCGCGCTGACCAGCGGGCTCGTGCTGACGTGGGCGGCCGTGCACATCGCCAAGGCCGCCATCGACCGACCGCGGCCCAGCGGCTCGCTGGTCGACACCGCCGGACAGGCCTATCCGTCGGGGCATGCCGCGTACGCGATCGCCTGGATCGCCATCGCCGTGGTCCTCTCGCGCACGGTTCCGGGACTGGCCCGGACGACGGTCGTCGTGGTCGCCGCGACCGCCCTCGCCGTGCTCGTCGGGCTGACGCGGATCTACCTCCGCGCGCACTACCTCTCCGACGTCATGGCCGGCGCCGGCCTCGCCGCGGCGATCTTCGGCGTCTGCGGCATGATCGGGCTGTTCGTCGCCTACGTTCGACACAATGGCGCACGAGCGTGAGCAACCAGTCGGTCACCTACCTCGTCGCCGCGTGCTGCGGCGTCTTCGCCCTCTCGGCCTACGTGGCGTTCATCCTCGTGCCCGCGTGGACGGCCTACTCGCGGGTCTGGCAGCGCATGGCCGCGGCGGTCCTGAGCCTCTACGTGCTGGCGGCGTTCGCGGCGGTCGGCGTCGCGGGCGGCGCGGCCATCGTGTGGTTCTGGGACCGCATCGGCGTCTGAGCCTGCCCGGGGCCCGCAGCGCTGCGCTGCCTTGCGCCGCTTTGTCGCCGTAGACTCCTGCGGTATGTCCAGCCCGGCTCAGCGGACGCCGGCCGGGACCGACCTCGAGGCCCTCGACGGCATCACGGACGCCGTCGAGTCGGGCGCAGGCCTCCCCGAGGTCGTCCGTGCGGCCGCCCGCGCGCTCGACGCGAGCCTGGCGCTGACCGATCGGTCCGGCGCCGTCCTCGCCGTGGCCGCGCGCTCACCGGCCGACGAGCGCTCGCTGATGGGCGACGCCGACGGCGTCGACGTGGTCGAGCTGCGCGTCGCCGACGAGCCCGTCGGGCAGCTGCGGGTGCGGGCGCACTCCGGGGCCGGTGCGGCGTCGCCGATGGTCCTGCGGCTCGTCACGACGCTCATCGCCTCGGAGGTGCAGCGCGTCCGCGCGCCCGCCCGCGCCTCCGAGCAGGCCGTCGCCGAGTTCCTGCACGACCTCCTGGGCCGCCGGCTCGACGGGCGCGAGGACGTGCTGGCCCGCGCCGCCGACCTCGGCCTCGACCTCGCGGCCGGGGCGACCGTGGTGGTGGTCCGCGCCCAGCTGCACGTGCCGTCGGAAGAGGGCTGGCGCGAGCGCGTCATCACCGTCGCCGAGCGCGGCGCGCGCTCGGCGTCGCCGGCCGCGATCGCCGCCTCCTCCGGACGTCCCGCCGTGGGCTCGGAGGTGGTCGTGCTCGTGCCGGGCGACGACCAGGCCACCGGCGAGCGCGCCGCCGACGCGGTGCTGCGCGAGCTCCAGGCGTCGCTGGCCGGCCACCGCTTCGCGCTCGGGCGCAGCCGCCTGGCGACCGATGCCGGAGATCTCGCGCGCGCCGCCAACGAGGCGCTGCTCGCCGCCAACGTCGCCGAAGGCGACGCCGAGGGCGAGCACGGCCATCGCATGCTGGCGTTCGACGACACCGGCGCCTACCGCCTGCTGCTGTCGGCGATGAGCGAGGACCCGGCCGAGCTGCAGCGGTTCTACGCGGAGACGATCGAGCCGCTGGTCGCCTACGACGAGCAGTACGAGACCGACCTCGTGGTGACCGTCGAGGCGTTCCTCGACGCCGACGGCAACGTGGCCGGCACCGCGCAGCGCCTCTTCACCCACCGCCACACGATCCGCTACCGGCTGGAGCGCGTCCGCGAGCTCTCGGGGCTCGACGTCGGCTCGACCGACGGGCGCGAGAAGCTCAGCCTCGGGCTCAAGGCGATGCGCGTGCTCGGCATCGCCGCGCGCGGCGGTCCGGCGTCCGAGCAGGGAGCCGGCGGGGGCCGCGTGCCGCGCCGCGGCTGAGCCTTGAGGAGGTTTGGGGGGCTTGGCGATGAGCGTTTACGCGCCAAATTTGCTGGCCTGAGGGATGGCGAGCCCACACGGGCGCTGAAGTCCCCGGAATTCCGACCGGTCATGGGGTGCTGACCCCACTTGAGTCGAGCGCTCCGCGCGCCGACACCTAGAGCAGGATGGACCTGTCCCC
>JAOPZP010000007.1 GCA_025964055.1 Conexibacter sp. | reverse complement strand
GCCTGCAGCAGCGAGGCGTACACCTCGCTCGTCTGGCGCGCCACGTCGGACCAGTCGAAGCGCAGCACATGCTCGGAGGCCTCGGCGACGAGCCGGTCGCGCAGCGCGTCGTCGGTGAGCACGCGCTCGACCATCCGCCCCAACGACCGCGGGTCGCTGGCCGTGAAGCGCAGCCCGACGCGCTCGTTGGGCACGACCTCGCGCAGCCCGCCGGTGTCGGCGACGATGCACGGGCAGCCGGAGGCCATCGCCTCCAGGGCGACGAGGCCGAACGGCTCGTAGATCGACGGGACCACGGTGAGGTCGGCGATCCGGTAGAGCGAGTGCAGGACGTCGTCGCCGATCCACCCCATGAACGTGCCGTGGTCGGTCAGGCCGAGGCGGCGCGCCTGGTCCTTGAGCTCCCACTCGTGCGTGCCCGACCCTGCGACCAGGAAGCGGACGCCGCCGACGCGCGCGATGACGCCGTCGGGACCGGCCAGCGCCTCGAGCGCGTGCTGGAAGCCCTTCTCGTAGACGAGCCGGCCGACGAGCAGCACGAGCTTCTCGTCGGGCGCGGCGAACCGGGCGCGCAGCGCGCCGAGGTCGCGGACCGGCTGCAGATCGCCGGCGTCGATGCCGTTCGGGGCGACCGCGACGCGGTCCTCGTCGATGCCGAAGACGTCGGCGACGTGCCCGCGCATGTAGTGCGAGCAGACGAGCACCTGGTCGGCGACGTGGACCATCCAGCGCTCGGTGCGGTGGATGTCGGACTGCGGCGCCTTGTGGACCCAGCCCTGGTGACGGCCGTGCTCGGTCGCGTGGACCGTGGTGACGAAGGGCGCGCCGATGCGGTCGGCGAGGCGCTTGGCGGCGGCGGCGACCAGCCAGTCGTGGCCGTGGACCAGGTCGAAGTCGTGCTCCAGCAGCAGCTCACGGCCGCGCTCGAGCAGGTCCTTGTTCATGCGCCCCACCCACTGGACGAACTCGGGCAGCGCGGTCGGGTAGTGCGGCTCGCGGACGCGATGGACGTGCACGCCGTGGCGTACCTCGTCCAGCGCCCCGTGCTCACCGGCGCGCGTCAGCACGTGGACCTCGACGCCGGCGTCTGCCACGAGCCCTTCGCTCAGCTTCCGGACAGCGCGCGCCAGCCCGCCCTCCACGATCGGCGGGTACTCCCACGACACCACCAGGACGCGGATCGGCACCGTGCCGGATGGTATTGGCCGGGCGGCCAGGACGCGGCGTAGGGCGCGGGGCGCAAGCCCGACGCAGCCCCTCAGCCCACGCGCTCCAGCAGCGCCCGGCCGTCGGGGCCGAGCACGCCGCCGAGCGTCGCGCCGTCGGGCAGCTCGTACTCCTCGCCGCCCAGCACGTCCCGCCAGCGCCCCGCGGCGGCCGGCGGCAGCTCCCAGCCGCCCGCACCGGTGGCACCGTCCCGCACCGTGACGGCGACCAGCACCGCGTCCTCGCGCAGGAACGCGACGACGTCGTCGCCGGCCGGCACCGGCGTGTAGTCGCCGGTGAACGCCTCCGGCCGGCGCCGGCGCAGGTCGAGCGCCGCGGCGACGAGGTGGAGCTCGGCGCGGGCGTCGGCGGCGGGATCGCCGCCTCACCGGACGGCACGCTGCTGGCGGTCGGCGCGGCCGCCGGCGGGACCAAGGGCGCGATCGTCGACGTCGCCTCCCAGGCGGTCCACGCGTTCCGCGCTGCGCGCGGTCCGGGCGTGCCGGCCTGGTCGCCCGACGGCAGCCGGGTCTACGTCGCCGACCGCGGCGCCCACACGCTCTCGCTCGTCAGCCCGTTCGCCCACCGGCGCCTGGGCACGGTCGCGCTGCCGGCCGGTCTGCGCGCCGTCGACGTCGCGATCCAGCCCGGGCTCGCGCTCGTCCAGGGGACCGACGCCGCCGACGTCCTGCTCGGCACCCGCGGGCCGGACCTGCTCGAGGGGCTGGCCGGCGACGACCGCCTCGACGGCGGGCGCGACGACGACGTCCTCCACGGCGACGACGGCAACGACACGCTCAGCGGCGGCCCCTACGACGACCGCCTCGACGGCGGCGCCGGCGACGACCGCCTCGCGGGCTCGTCGGGCAACGACGTGCTCAACGGCGGCGACGGCCTCGACACCGCGTTCGGCGGCACCGGCGACGACCGCGTCCACGGCGGGCCCGGCGACGACCGGCTCGACGGCGGCGCGGGCGACGATCGCATCTACGGCGACGACGGCAACGACTCCATCGACGGCGGCGCCTTCGGCAACGACGCCCGCCTCTACGGCGGCAACGGCGACGACACGATCCACGGCGGCCGCGGGTCGGACCGCCTCATCAAGGGCAACGCCGGCAACGACCAGCTCTACGGCGAGTCGGGCACCGAGCACATCCTCGGCGGCGACGGCGACGACGTGATCGACGGCGGCACCGCGCGCGACCTGCTCGAGGGCAACAACGGCTCCGACACGATCGTCGGCGGCGAGGGCGACGACGTGGCCGAAGGCGGCGACGGCGCCGACCTGGTCGACGGCGGCAACGGCCCCGACGAGCTCTACGGCGACGACGGCGACGACACGATCGTCGGCGGCCCGGGGCCCGACGTCATCGACGCCGGCCTCGGCGACGACACGATCCGCGCCGCCGACGACAGCAGCGACCGCATCGACTGCGGCGACGGGCAGGACACCGTCTACGTCGAGGACGTCGCGCCCACGCGCGACCGCCTGGTCAACTGCGAGTCGATCGTGCCCGTCCCGGCCGAGGGGGCGACCGGCGGCGCGACGACCTCGCTCGTGCGCGGCACCGACGGCAACGACCTGCTGCGCGGCACGCCCGGCCCGGATTCCATCTTCGGCAAGCAGGGCGACGACCGGCTGTTCGCCGGCGGCGGCGACGACTACGTCGACGGCGAGTGGGGCAACGACGAGCTCCACGGCGGCGCGGGCGACGACACGATGGCCGGGCGCTCGGGCGACGACCGGATCTTCGGCGAGGACGGCAACGACCAGATCACCGGCGACCGCGGCGCGGATCGCATCAGCGGGGGAGCAGGCAACGACGCGCTGTTCGGCAACCTCGGCCCCGACGTGGTCGCCGGCGGCTCCGGCGACGACCGCATCAACGTCGTGCGCGGCGAGGTCGACACGGTGCGCTGCGGCTCGGGGACCGACACCGTGCTGGCCGACGGCACCGACCACGTCGCGGCCGACTGCGAGGATGTCCGAAGGTGACGCCAAATGCGACCGACTCATGGGCACTGCCGACCGGCAAGGGGCATTCGGTGAAGCGAAATGCGCCCGACAACCATGGGCCGCCGACGCCGAGGGGCGTTCGGTGACGCCCGATGCCCTGCAGCCGACGCGCTCCGTGCGCATCCCGCTCGACGAGGTCACGATCCGCGCGAGCCGTTCGTCGGGACCCGGCGGCCAGCACGCCAACGTGACGGCCTCCCGCATCGAGGCGAGCTTCGACGTCGCGGCCTCCGGCGCGCTGAGCGAGGACCAGAAGCGGCGGATCGTCAACCGCTGCGGGCCCGTCGTCCGGGCGGTCGCCCAGGACGCGCGCAGCCAGGTCCGCAACCGCGACCTCGCGCTGCGCCGCCTC
>JAOPZP010000520.1 GCA_025964055.1 Conexibacter sp. | reverse complement strand
GAAGCCCGTGTGGGACGGCCAGGCGTTCGTGCCGCGGCTCATGCTGCCGTTGTCCTTGTCCTACGACCACCGGGTGATCGACGGCGCCGCCGCCGCCCGCTTCGTGACGCACCTCTCGGGCGTCCTCACCGACCTGCGGAGGGTCCTGCTTTGAGTTCCACCACCCTCGACGTGCTCGTCCCCGACATCGGGGACTTCACCGACGTCCCCGTGGCCGAGCTGCTCGTCGCCGTGGGCGACGAGGTCGCGGCCGACGATCCGCTCGTCGTTCTGGAGTCCGACAAGTCCTCGATGGAGATCCCCGCGCCGCAGGCCGGCAAGGTCGCGGAGCTGCGGGTCAAGGTCGGCGACACGGTCTCGGAGGGCGGCGCGCTGCTGGTCCTCGAGGTGGAGGGCGCGGCGACGGGGACTGTCCCCGTCGCCCATGGCGCTGATGGCGCCGGCCCCTCGGCCACCGCGCCGCCCGCCGTCCTGACGTCGCCCCCCGCTCCCACCGAGCGCGGCGACGTCCACGCCACCGTGCTCGTGCTCGGCTCGGGCCCCGGCGGCTACGCCGCGGCCTTCCGCGCCGCCGACCTCGGCCTCGACGTCGTCCTGGTCGAGCGCCACGAGCAGCTGGGCGGCGTGTGCCTCAACGTGGGGTGCATCCCGTCCAAGGCGCTGCTGCACGTCGCCAAGGTGATCGCCGAGGCCGAGACCGTCGGCACGCACGGCGTGTCGTTCGGCGCGCCGGAGATCGACCTCGACGCACTGCGCTCCTGGAAGGAGGGCGTCGTCAGCAAGCTCGTCGGCGGCGTCACGCAGATGGCCAAGGGTCGCAAGGTGCAGGTCGTCCACGGCGAGGCGCGCTTCACCGGCCCGCACATGCTCGCCGTCGCGGGCGACGCCGGCACGACCACCGTCTCGTTCGACCACGCGATCGTCGCCGCGGGCTCGCGCTCGGTGCGGCTGCCGGGCGTCCCGCACGACGACCCGCGCGTCATGGACTCCACCGACGCCCTCGCGCTTGAGGAGATCCCCGGACGGCTGCTGGTCGTCGGCGGCGGCATCATCGGCCTCGAGATGGCCACCGTCTACGACGCGCTGGGGTCCGAGGTCACCGTCGTCGAGCTGCTCGACGACCTGATCCCCGGCGCCGACCGCGACCTCGTCAAGCCGCTGGCCAAGCGGATCGGCGAGCGCTACGCGGCGATCCACGTCGGCACGCGCGTCGAGGGCATCGAAGCACGCGAGGACGGGCTGCACGCGACGTTCTCCGGCGACGTGGCCGACGCGGTGTTCGACCGGGTGCTGGTCGCCGTGGGGCGCACGCCCAACGGGGCCGGCCTGGGGCTGGACACCGCCGGCGTGCACGTCGACGAGCGCGGGTTCGTGCCGGTCGACGAGCGCCGGCGCACGAACGTGGAGCACATCTACGCCATCGGCGACGTCGCCGGCGGGCCGATGCTCGCCCACAAGGCGACGGCCGAGGGCCACGTCGCGGCCGAGGTCATCGCCGGGCACCCGGCGGTCTTCGACCCGCGCGGGATCCCGTCGGTGGCCTACACCGAGCCGGAGGTCGCATGGGTCGGCCTGACCGAGACGGAGGCCAAGGCCGAAGGCAAGGCCTATGAGAAGTCGGCCGTGCCGTGGTCGGCGTCGGGCCGGGCGCTGGCCAGCGACGCCGCCGCGGGCCTGACCAAGCTGCTGCGCGACCCCGAGACGGGCCGCATCCTCGGCGCCGGGATCGTGGGCACCAACGCCGGCGAGCTGATCGCCGAGGTCGGGCTGGCGCTGGAGATGGGCGCCGACGTCGCCGACGTCGGGCTGACGATCCACGCCCACCCGACGCTCAGCGAGACCGTGATGCTGGCGGCCGAGGTCGCCGACGGCACCGTGACCGACCTCCCGAACAAGGCAGCCGCGCGGGCGCTCCGCGGCCGCTGACCTCATGCGCGTCCAGCGGACCTTCGCCTTCCTGGACCTGTGCGGGTTCACCGCGTTCACCGACGAGTACGGCGACGCCCAGGCCGTCACGGTCCTCGGCCAGCTCCGGGCGGTGCTGCGGGCCCAGGCCGAGAACGGCGGCGTGCGCGTCACCAAGTGGCTGGGCGACGGCGCGATGCTCTCGGGCGTCGACGCCGAGTCGGTGGTGGCCTGCGCGGCCGAGGTTCGCGACCGCCTGCACCGTGACGGGCGCCTGGCGCTGCGCGGCGGGATCTGCGAGGGCCAGGTCATCATGTTCGAGGGCGACGACTACATCGGCGCGGCGGTCAACGTGGCGGCGCGCCTCTGCGCCCGCGCCGCGCCCGGCCAGCTGCTGGTGACCGGCGGCGTCGCCTCCTCGATCCCGGCCCACCTGGCGCCCGTGCCGCTCGGAGAGCTGACGATCGAAGGCATCTCGCAGGTCGTCGACGTCCTGGCGCTGGACGCCACGGCGGCGGAGTAGCCGGACCCGCCTGGTCGTCCCTCGATGATGGCCTAGAACAACCGCAGCACTTCGAACCGCATGCCCGGGGGTGCCGGCGCCGGCGCGGGAGCCGGACGCCGGCGGCGTAGGCGCGGGCGGCGCGGCGCGTGGAACAGCGCGATCCGGTCCGGGTCGTCGAGCCACTCCAGGTGCTCCAGCTCGCCGGCCGCCCAGCTGCGGGTCGGCTGCGCCCGACGCCACGCCGCGTGGTCGCCGAGGCGCCCGACACGCCGCCGGAACACGTCCTCGGCCTCGGCGTCGAGCACGCGATCCTCGCGGAACCAGCGCATGGGCGCGCGGAAGCCGTGCGGGTTGGGGCACAGCGCGTCGGGCGCGCCGAGCAGCGCCGTGACCAGCGTCTCGGTCCAGCCACGCTGGCGCTTGAGGTCGCTGGCGCTGATCAGCCGCTCGGCGGTTCCCTGGAGCACGTCACGGCAATGGTAGGCAGGATGGTGGTCATGGACATCCGCCGCGCCATTCCCGTCGTCTTCACCGAGGACCCGGCGGCGACGCGGGCGTTCTACGTGGACTTCCTCGGCTTCCACGTCGCGATGGACGAGGACGGGCTGGCGATGCTCGTCTCCCCCAGCGTCCCCACCACGCAGGTCATCGTCGCGTGGCCGAGCCCCACCGCCATGGACCCGGCCGTCCGGCAGGTCGACGTGTCGCTCGAGGTCGAGGACGTCGATGCCGCCTATGCCGAGGCGCAGGCGCGCGGCATCGAGATCGTGCGCCCGATCGGCGACGAGCCGTGGGGCGTGCGCCGCTTCTTCGCCCGCGAGCCGAGCGGCACGACGGTCAACGTCGCCAGCCACCTCGTGCGCTGACCGCACCGGTCCTGCCCGGCCGCCCATCCGCAGCTGCTGCGCTGGTTCGCCGCCTACAACCGCGCCGCTCCAGCTCGCCGTCCCGAAGGCCGCGACGGTCGTGGCGTGGGAGTTCTGCGTGGACAGGGCGCCTCAGCCCACCTCGCGCGCCGCCGCCAGCCGCCGGAACACGGCGTGGGCGCCGACGCGCTCCAGGAGGCGCTCGCCGAGGCGCGGCGCCATCGCGGTGAGCGCCATCACCGGTCGCAGCGGCCGGCCGTTGACGACCTGCAGCGGCCGGTCGTCACGCACGGCGCCGACGACCGCGTCGGCGACGGCGTCGACGGTCGTCGTCCCGAGCACCGCGTTGGAGCGGTGGCCCTCCTCCTCCATCCGCGTGTACATGCCGCCGCCGCGCGTGAAGCCCGGGCAGACGGTCGAGAAGCCGACGGGCGCGTCCGCGTAGGTCGCGCGCAGCGACTCGGTGAGGCGCACGAGCCCGCCCTTGGTCGCGGAGTACGGCTCGCAGCACGCGGTGCCGAGGAGGCCCGCGGCCGACGACATCTGCACGACGTGGCCGTGGCCGCGGCGGAGCATCCCCGGGAGCACCTGGTGCGTCAGCAGCATCGGCGCGACGAGGTTGATCGCGACGATGCGCTCCAGCTCGGCGACGGGCACGAGGTGGTAGGTCGCCGAGACCTCGATCCCGGCGTTGTTGACCAGGAGGTCGATCGGCGCGCCGGCCCTCTCCTCGGCGCGGGCCACGAGGCCGTCGACGTCCTCGCGGCGCGCCAGGTCGGCGGTCAGCACGACGTGTCCGTCGCCGGGAAGGCCGGCGCGCAGCGCCTCGAGCGCCGCGCCATCGCGCCCGCTGAGCACCACCCGCATGCCCTCGCCGGCCAGCCGCCGCGCGACCGCCTGTCCGATGCCGCCTGCCGCGCCGGTGAGCAGCGCGGTCCTGTGCGTGAGCTCCATCGGGCGATCCTCCTCCATCGACCGCGGGCGCGTGAGATGAGTGGCGCGACGCCCGCACGCATGCGAACATGTGTTCGTGTCACCAGCGACCGCGACCATCCTGCATGCCGACCTGGATGCCTTCTTCGCCGCGGTCGAGCAGCGGGATGAGCCCAGCCTGCGGGGCCGGCCGGTCATCGTGGGATCGGGCGTCGTGCTGGCCGCCAGCTACGAGGCGCGGGCGTTCGGGGTGCGGTCGGCGATGGGCGGCCGCCGCGCCCGGGAGCTGTGCCCGCAGGCGGTGGTCGTCCCGGCGCGCTTCTCGGCCTACGTGCAGGCCAGCCGCGACGTCTTTGCCCTCTTCGAGGACACCGCGCCGCTGGTCGAGAAGCTCTCGATCGACGAGGCGTTTCTCGACGTCCGCGGCCTGGAGGCGATCAGCGGCTCGCCGCCGGAGATCGCCCGGCGGCTGCGCCGGCGGGTCCGCGACGAGGTCGGCCTGCCGCTCAGCATCGGCGTCGCGACGACCAAGCACCTGGCCAAGGTCGCCAGCGGCGCCGCCAAGCCCGACGGCCTGCTGGTCATCGCGCCGGGCGACGAGGCCGCGTTCCTGCACCCGCTGCCGGTCGAGGCGCTGTGGGGCGTCGGGCCCGCGACCGCGCGCCGGCTGCGCGCGCACGGCCTGGTCACCGTGGGACAGCTCGCCGCGCTGCCCGAGGAGGTGCTGGTCGGCGTCCTCGGCCGGGCGGCCGGCGGCCGGCTGCACGCGGTGGCCCACAACCGCGATCCGCGCCGGGTGCGCGCCGGGCGCGGGCGGCGCTCGTTCGGATCGCAGAGCGCGCTGGGCCGCGGTGGGCGCTCGCCGGAGGCGCTCGACGCGGTCGCCGTCGCGCTGGTCGATCGCGTGACGCGCCGGATGCGCGCCAAGGGCCGCGCCGGGCGCACGGTCGTGCTGCGCCTGCGCTTCGCCGACTTCTCGCGCGCCTCGCGCTCGCGCAGCCTTCCCCGCCCCACCGCGACGACGACGAGCGTCCTGGCGACCGTCCGCGCGCTGCTGGCCGCCGAGCGCGGGACGATCGACCGCCGCGGGATCACGCTGCTCGGCGTGACCGTCACCAACCTCGACTCCGGCGAGGCCGGCGCGCAGCTCGAGCTGGCGCTCGACGGCCACGACCCCGTCGCGCTCGACACCGCCGTCGACCGGATCCGCGACCGCTACGGCACCGGCGCGATCCGCCGCGCCGGGCTCCTGGACGCCGGCGAGCTGGCGTCGCCATGGCTGCAGCCGGGCGAGGACGCCTAGCGTGGCGCCGTGCTGAGCTCCCCGACGGTCTGCAGCTCCGCCTCGACCGTCGCCATCTGCTCGGCGACCGCCGCCTCGCCGGTGCCGTCGGGGAAGAACAGCGTGAACAGCAGCTCGGCGCCGTCGTGGTTGGGCACGACGCGCAGGAACGCGCCGCGCGGCGGTCCGCCGGGGCGCAGCAGGTCGACGGTGCCGAGCTCGCGCGAGACTCGCAGCGCGATCCGGAGCTCCCCTGCGCCGGTGTCGACGAGCCACTCGTCGCCGTCGGGACGGACGGCCTGGGCGAACCGCGGCGCCCACTCGGGCAGCCGCCGCGCGTCCGCGACGACGTCCAGCACCGCCTCGGGCGCGGCGGCGATGGTGATGCTGCGGGTCTCGGCTCGGTCGACGACAATCGTAGGCATCTGCCCATCATCTGCTTCGTCGTACCGTCTGTCAAGACGTACAGTGTGCGCCATGGACGGCGAGGACCTCGGCGCGCTCTTCGCGCGCATGACCCGGCGGCTGATCGACGCCGAGCGGCCGCTGCTGGCACGGCACGACCTCTCGATGTGGGCCTACGTCGCGCTGTCGCATCTCGCCGACCGCCCGGCGGCCACCCAGCTGGCGCTCGCCACCGCGATGAACTACGACAAGACGCGGCTCATCGCGCTGCTGGACGACCTCGAGCGCCGGCGGCTGGTCACCCGCACCCCCGACCCCGCCGACCGGCGGGCCCGGATCGTCGAGCTGACCGCCCGCGGGCGCAAGCGCCACGCCGCCGCCCGCGCCGACATCCGGTCGATGGAGGACGAGCTGCTCGGCGACCTCACCGCCGCGCAGCGCACGCTCCTGCGGCAGACGCTGGCCGAGCTGGCCGTCTAGCGCCGGCGGGACCGGGTCGGAAGCGCCACCACGGCGCCGTCGGCGCCGCGCTCCAGGTGGCGCAGCCGCCGGCGCCGCAGCAGCGGCGCCACGCACCAGAACCAGGCGTGCGCCAGGGCGATGAGCGTCACGATCGCCGCCGCCACGGGGCCGGGGAACAGCATCGACGCCACGAGCAGCACCGAGCCGAGCATCGCCACCGCGACACAGGCCAGGCCGGCGAGGGTGTAGCGGTTGGCGAGACCGACCAGATGCTCCTTGTCGCCGCAGCGAAACAGGATGCGGTGATAGGCCGTCGGCGCGACCAGCAGCAGCGCCGCGGCGCCCGCCGCCAGCAGCGTCAGGAAGTACTCGCCGCGCTGGAACTCGGTCAGCTGCGGGAACCGCGCGCTCATCGGCGCCATCAGCAGGAACGCGAACAGGACCTGGACGCCGGTCTGCACGACGCGGACCTCCTGCAGCAGCTCCACGAGGTTGCGATCGCACCGCTGAAGCGGCGTCTCGTTGCGCCCCCGCACCAGCGGATCCACGTCGCCCGGCATGTCCGGGTGGTCGCCCACGCTCGACCAACGGCAAACGCGGGCTGGTCACCAGGGTCAGGGCCGCCCCGCATCGCTGCGGCCGGTCAGTGGTAGGCGTGCACGACCGCATGGCCCTTGCCGCGGGCGATGAGCCAGCGGTTGACGGGGAAGGCGGCCCAGAAGGCGATGAACAGGGCGCCGGCGAGCGAGCCCCAGAACAGCGGGTCGCCGAGGCCGGCGTCCATCGCCCCCGGGATGAACAGGACGGTCAGCGTGTCGAGGATCTCCATGGTCACGATGCTCAGCGTGTCGGACGCGAACGCGAGCGGCACGCTCTGGCGCAGGCTCAGCCCGGCGCGCAGGAGCGGCAGCATCGTGAGGGAGTACCCGAAGAAGAAGGCCAGGACGATCGACAGGACGATCGTCGTGCCGTTCGACAGGCCGAACCCGGTGCCGATCACCAGCCCGAGGATCTCGCCGATGGCGCAGCCGGTCAGGCAGTGGACCGTAGCCGAGAACGCGGTCTGGTTCAGCGTCGGCTCGGCGTGACCGTGGTGCTCGTGGGTCGCCATGGGGTGGCCCTCAGCCACGCCGCATGAGCCGCCCGACGGCAGCCATCAGCTCGTCGGTCTTGTCCTGCTTCGCGGGACCGTCGGGGGCGCCCATGACGCAGTGGTGGGCGTGCTGGTCCAGGAGCCCGAGGGCGACCTTGTCGAGCGCCGCCTGCACCGCCGAGATCTGCGTGAGCACGTCGATGCAGTAGCGGTCGTCCTCGACCATCCCCTCGATGCCGCGCACCTGGCCTTCGACGCGGCGCAGGCGCTTGAGGAGCTGCTCCTTGCTGGCGGAGTAGCCGCGCGCGGGAGCGGTGGTGGACGGGATCGGAGCGGTCGCCATGGGCCGAAGATACCACAGGGGGGTATAAGCGATCGCAATACGCATCGATACCCCCTCCTGGTATCTTTTCGGCGTACCCCCTCCCCGTATCGACTGGACTCCCCGATGACCCCTCCCTCCCCCACTCGCCAGTACCTCGTCGACGGCATGACCTGCCAGCACTGCACCGTCAGCGTCGCCGAGGAAGTCGGCGAGCTCGCCGGCGTGCAGGACGTCCAGGTCGACCTGGGCACCGGCCGCCTCACGGTCGTCGGGGACGTGACCGACGGCGCCGTGCGGGCCGCCGTCGACGAGGCCGGCTACCGCGTGGTCGCGTGATGCACGGCCCGTCGTCGCGCATCGTGGCGTTCGCCGCCGCCCTGGCGACGATCTTCGCCGTCGCCCTGGTGGCCGGCCGCACGATCGACCCCAAGGCCGACGCCGCCCCCGACCCCGCGGCCGCGCACGCCCCGGCTGGGATGGCCGGCATGGACGCCGGCCGCGACGCGCACGCCACCGACGCGCGCGGCACAGCCGCCACGCCGCCCGGCCTCGCAGTCGCCGCCGACGGCCTGCGCCTCCTCGCCGACCCGACCACGCTGCCGGCGGGCCAGACCAAGTCCTACACCTTCCGGATCGTCGACCCGCACGGCGCCCCGGTGCGCGACTTCGCGCTCGAGCACGGCAAGCGCCTGCACCTCATCGTCGTGCGCCGCGACCTCACCGGCTACCAGCACCTGCACCCCACGATGGCGCCCGACGGCACGTGGACGGTGCCGCTCCGCCTCACGGCGCCCGGCAGCTACCGCGTGTTCGCCGACTTCACCCCGGCCGGCGGCGCGAAGACGACGCTCGGCACCGACGTGCTGGTCGACGGCGACGCCCGCTACGCCGCGCTGCCCGCACCCGCGGCGCACACCACCGCCGACGGCTACGACGTCGCCATCGGCGGCACCCCGGCCGCCGGCCGGATGGGCGCGCTCACCTTCACCGTGACGCGCGGCGGCAAGCCGGTCACCGACCTGCAGCCCTACCTGGAGGCCCGTGGCCACCTCGTCGCGCTCCGGGCCGGCGACCTCGCCTACCTGCACGTCCACCCCGCGGACGAGGCCACGCCCGGCGATCGGATCTCGTTCATGACCGAGCTTCCGACGGCCGGCCGCTACCGCCTGTTCCTGCAGTTCAAGCACGAGGGCCGGATCCACACCGTCGCCTTCACGCAGGAGGTCGCGTCGCGATGACCGCCGACGTCACCGACCACGTCGAGCTGCCGATCACCGGCATGACCTGCGCCTCGTGCGCCAACCGCATCGAGCGCAAGCTGAACAAGCTCGACGGCGTCACGGCGTCGGTCAACTACGCCACCGAGAAGGCGACGGTCGCGTTCGACGCCGCCGCGGTCGACACCGCCCAGCTCATCGCCACCGTCCAGGCCGCCGGCTACGACGCCACGCTGCCGGCGACGGCGGGCGGCGAGCGCGACGACGACGCCGGCGACGCACCCGACGAGACCGCGCCGCTGCGCCGCCGGCTCCTCGTCTCCGCCGTCCTGTCGCTGCCGGTGCTGCTGCTGTCGATGATCCCGCCGCTCCAGTTCGACAACTGGCAGTGGCTGGCGCTGCAGCTCGCCACGCCCGTCGTCGTCTGGGGCGCCTGGCCGTTCCATCGCGCGGCGTGGGTCAACCTCCGCCACGGCGCCGCGACGATGGACACGCTCATCAGCCTCGGCGTGATCGCGGCGTTCACGTGGTCGATGTACGCCTTGTTCCTGGGCGACGCCGGCATGACCGGCATGACCATGCGCTTGAGCTTCAGCGCCTCGGGCGGCGACGAGCTGTACCTCGAGACCGCCTCGGTCGTCACGACGTTCCTGCTGGCCGGCCGCTACTTCGAGGCCCGCTCCAAGCGCCGCGCCGGGGCCGCGCTGAAGGCGCTGCTGGAGCTTGGCGCCAAGGACGTCGCGGTGCTCGACGCCGACGGGGCCGAGCGCCGCATCCCGGTGCAGCAGCTCGCCGTCGGCGACCGCTTTGTCGTGCGTCCCGGCGAGAAGATCGCCACCGACGGGATCGTCGAGGAGGGCCGGTCGGCCGTCGACCAGTCGCTGCTGACCGGCGAGTCGGTGCCCGTCGAGAAGGGCCCCGGCGACGAGGTCGCGGGCGCCGGGGTCAACGCCGGCGGCCGCATGATCGTCCGCGCGACCCGCGTCGGCGCCGACACCGCGCTGGCCCAGATCGCCCACCTCGTCACCGCCGCGCAGACCGGCAAGGCGCCGGTGCAGCGCCTGGCCGACCGCATCTCCGGCGTGTTCGTCCCCGTCGTGATCGGCCTGGCGATCGCCACGCTCGGCTTCTGGCTCGGCGCCGGCGAGGACCCCGCCTTCGCGTTCACGGCCGCCGTCGCCGTGCTCATCATCGCCTGCCCCTGCGCCCTCGGGCTGGCCACGCCGACCGCCCTGCTCGTCGGGACCGGCCGCGGCGCCCAGCTCGGCCTGCTCATCAAGGGCCCGGAGGTGCTGGAGTCCACGCGCAAGGTCGACACCATCGTGTTGGACAAGACCGGCACGGTGACCACCGGGCGCATGAGCCTGGTCGGCATCACGACGGCCTCCGACGTCCCGGAGGGCGTCGCGCTGCTGCTCGCCGGCGCGCTCGAGGACGCCTCGGAGCATCCGATCGCCCAGGCGATCGCCCGCGGCGCGCGGGAGCGGTTCGAGCGGCTGCCCGCCGTCGAGCACTTCGTCAACCGCGAGGGCCTCGGCGTCGAGGGCGTCGTCGACGGCCACGGCGTCCAGGTCGGGCGCCCCTCGCTGATGGCCGAGTGGAGCCTCGCGGTCCCCGCCGAGCTCGACGCCGCGCGGCGCGCCGCGGAGGCGCTCGGCCGCACCGCCGTCCTGGCCGCCTGGGACGGCGAGGTCCGCGCCGTGCTGGCCGTCGCCGACACCGTCAAGCCGACCAGCGCCGAGGCGATCGACCGGCTCAAGCGCCTGGGCCTGCGCCCGGTGCTGCTGACCGGCGACAACGAGACGACGGCCCGCGCCGTGGCCGCCGAGGTCGGCATCGCCGACGTCGTCGCCGAGGTCCTGCCCGCCGACAAGGCCGCCGTCATCCGGAGCCTGCAGGAGCAAGGCCATGTGGTTGCGATGGTCGGCGACGGCGTCAACGACGCGCCCGCGCTGGCGCAGGCCGACCTCGGCCTGGCGATCGGCACCGGCACCGACGTCGCGATCGAGGCCTCCGACCTCACGCTGATCTCCGGCGACCTGCGCTCGGCCGCCGACGCGATCCGCCTCAGCCGGGCGACGCTGCGCACGATCCGGCAGAACCTCGGCTGGGCGTTCGGCTACAACGTCGCCGCGCTGCCGCTGGCCGCCGCGGGCCTGCTGAACCCGCTGATCGCCGGCGCGGCGATGGCGCTGTCGAGCGTCTCGGTGGTGCTCAACGCGCTGCGCCTGCGCCGGTTCGGCTGAGCGCCAGTCGCTCAGCGCCGCACGATCCGGCCGTCGGGTGCGCGCTGGACGACCTCGCCGGTGAACGTCCGGACCGGGTGCAGCTCCCGGTCGCGCAGCTCCCGGCAGATCCGCTTGGTGACGAGGTACACCAGCACGGGCGCGACGAAGACGAGCACCCGGAAGAGCCGGATCTGCCCCGCGTAGGAGAACCCGATGCTGAGCAGGACCCGGTCGGCCGAGCCGGCGACGAACACGAGCACGACCCACGTCAGGAACGCGGCGCCGATCGCCGTGCGCGTCGGGTTGTCGCGCGGGCGGTCCAGCAGCTCGTGCCGGGCGCGGTCCCGGCGCACGCGCTCCTCCAGCCACGGCCAGGCGTAGAGCGTCGCGAAGACGACCGTCGGGAACAGCAGCCCGCCGAAGAACGGGTTGGGCACGAG
>JAOPZP010000227.1 GCA_025964055.1 Conexibacter sp. | reverse complement strand
GGATGGCCGCCGCGACGCTCGCCAAGGACCGCGGGCTCACGGTCCTGTCCACCACGCGCCGACCCGACCGCGCGGCGGCGCTGACGGCGATCGGCGTCGACCACGTCCTCGTCGACGACGGCGACGTCGCAGCGCAGGCGCGAGCGATCATCCCCGAGGGCGTCGACGCCGCGCTCGAGCTCGTCGGCACCAACACGCTCCGCGACACCCTTCGCGCCACCGCCGTCCACGGCGTCGTGTGCTTCACCGGCATGCTGAGCAACCAGTGGACGGTCCCGGACTTCTACCCCATCGACTACCTCCCGTCGGGCGTCCGGCTCACCGCGTACGGCGGCGACGCCGCCGACCTTCCCACCGACGTACTGCAGGCCTACCTCGACGCCGTCGCGGCCGGCCGCCTCACCGTGCCGATCCACCGCACCTACATGCTCGACGAGATCGCCACGGCGCATGCCGACATGGAGCATGGCCGGGCGACGGGCAAGCTCGTCGTCCTCCCCTGACGCGGGCGACGGCGGGGTTGACAGGAGGGGTTCCTCGCGGTGCGGCCTAGTGTCGTGATTCAGAAATTCGCGGGCAGCATGCGAGCGCTCGCCGCCGCCTGACGACCACCGCTGACCTCGATGAACGGACGTTCACCTGCGGTCATCGCCGGCCGTCAGCCGGGGCCGAGCATCCCGCATCCTGCGCCCGAATTTCCGACTCACGACACCTAGCGCTGTCGATGGACCGCCGGCAGCGCCTCGTGGCGCAACAGCCAGGCGATCTGCGCGACGTGCTCGACCGCCGCGGCGCGGGCGACCGCGAGCTCGACCGTGTCCCCCACCGCGACGACGCCGTGGCCCGCGACGAGCACGGCATGCTCCGATCGCAGCGCCCGGCCCACCGACGTCGCGAGCGCCTGGGTGCCGGGCGGGCCACCGGCACAGGTCTCGACCGGTCCGAGCCCGTGGTAGGTGAGGTCCTCGGTCGTCGGCGCGAGCGGACGGTCGAGAAAGCTCCACGCCGTCGCGTGCGGGCTGTGGGTGTGCACCACGGCGCGGACGTCGGAGCGCGTGCGGTACACGGCGAGATGCAGGGGCAGCTCCATCGACGGGGTCGCGGCCGACAGCCGGCGACCGCTCGCGACCTCCACGCCGGCCAGGTCGTCGGGGCGCAGCGCCGCGTACGGCGTGCGCGTCGGGGTGATCCAGACCCGTCCGGCGATCCGGGCGCTGACGTTGCCCGTCGTGCCGATGACGAGCCCTTGCGCCGCCAGCCGGCGCGCCGCGTCGACGATCTGCCCACGGACGGGGTCGACGGTGGAGGCGACGCTGTCGGCTGACGACGTCACGCGGTGGCGGCGGCCAGCTCGTAGCGGCGGCGGATCTCGTAGAGGGTGGTGCGCTCGGCGGCGGGGCGGCCGGCCTCGTGGGCGGCGGCGATCAGCTGCGGCGGGTCCAGGCGGGTGCCGTGGTAGCTGCCGGCGAGCCGGCTGATGGATTCCTCCATCAACGTGCCGCCGAGGTCGTTGACGCCCCAGCGCAGCGCCTCCGTCGCCGTGTCGAGGCCCATCTTCACCCAGCTGGCCTGCAGGTTGCGCACCGTCTTGCCCAGCGCGAGGCGGAACACCGCGGTGTGCTTGAGGTTCTCCTCGCGGCTGATCTCCTCCACCCCGTGGGTGCGACCCAGCAGCGTCTGGAATGGGATGAACGACAGTGGCACGAACTCCGTGAAGCCACCCGTGCGCTCCTGCAGCGTGCGGATGACGCGCATGTGCTCGGCCAGCTCCCACGGCTCCTCGATGTGGCCGAACATGACCGTGCTGGTCGACCGCAGGCCGGCGCGATGGGAAGCCTCGATGACCTCCACCCAGCGCGCCGCCGGCAGCTTGTTGGGCGAGATGCGCTCGCGGACGCCGTCGTGCAGCACCTCGGCGGCGGTCCCCGGCGTGGAGCCCAGCCCCGCCGCACGCAGCTGCGCGAAGACCTCGTCCAGCGCCAGGCCCGAGACGTCGGCGATGTGGCTGATCTCCATCGGGCTGTAAGCATGCAGGTGCAGGTCAGCCCCCACCCGCCCGGCCTCGTCCTTGGCCACCCGCAGGTAGTGCAGGTAGTCCTCGAACGTCCAGTCGGGATGGATGCCCGACTGGATGCACAGCTCCGTCGCGCCGTACTCCACGGCATCGCGGATGCGGGCGCGGAAGTCGTCGTCGGAGTGCTGGTAGGCGTCGGGGCTGCGCTTGCCCTGGCCGAAGCCGCAGAACGCGCACCCCACGATGCAGACGTTGGAGACGTTGATGTTGCGGTTGACGACGAACGTCACCAGCTCGCCGGCCAGCTCGGCCCGCAGCTCGTCGGCGGCCTGCCGCAAGTCCTCGATCGCCTCGGGGCGGGTCTCGGCGAACAGCGCCGTCAGCTCGTCCTCGTCGAGCCGGGCGCCGTCGCGGCCCTTGGCGATCGCGTCGGGCACGAGATCGTGGCGGATGACGCGTTCCTCGCGCCGCCCCGACCCGCGACGCGGGATGAACGACCAGTACTTGGTCTTGACCACGTCGAGCACCGACTGCGCCGTCCAGTCCGCGTCGAGGTACTGCGGATAGGCGCAGAGCCGCTCCGTCAGCGCGTATCCCAGCGGCTGCAGCTTCTTGCGGACCTGGTGCGACGACGGAAACGGATGCTCGGGGCTGATGTGATCGCCGTTGGCGCTCAACCCGCCGAGATCGGTCGCGCCGGCGGCGATGAGCTCCGGCCACCAGTCGGCGAGGTTCGGCGGGATCTGGATCCCCACGCCGGGCAGCAGCTCCTGGGTGACCGAGACGAGGTCGATCATCTCCTCGATCGAGACCGGCGTGGCCCACTCCGGCAGCGGCAGCTCGGGATGTGTCCCCAGCCCGGTGCGCCAGTACCGCTCGGCCGCCTCGGTCGCGACCTCCGCCGGCTCCTCCCCGTAGTACTTCCGGTGCGGCACGAAGTTCTGCAGGATCACCTCCTGGAGATGGCCGAACTCCTCGTGCGCGGCGGCCAGCGCCTGCAGGGCCTCGATGCGATCCGCCGGCGACTCGCCGATCCCGACGAGGATCCCGCTGGTGAACGGGATGGCCAGCTCGCCCGCGTCGCGGATCGTCTGCAACCGCCGCGCCGGGTCCTTGGTCGGCGACCCCTGATGGGCGACGAGATCCGGACGGGTCGACTCCAGCATCAGCCCCTGCGACGCCGTGACCTCGCGTAGGCGCGCCAGGTCGTCGCGTGACAGGGCCCCGAGGTTGGTGTGCGGCAGCAGGCCGCGCTCCAACCCCCGCTCGCATGCCCAGACCACATAGGCGACGAAGTCGTCGAACCCCAACGCCGCGAGCCGCGCCCGCACGCCGGGGTGATGATCGGGCTCGTCGCCGGTCAGCACGAGCAGCTCCTTGACCCCGCGCCGCGCGGCGCGGTCGATCAGCTGCTCGACCTCGTCAGGCGCATGGAGATGCGGCTGATGCGTCTGAAAGGCGCAGTACTTGCAATGCGACACGCACGTGCGCGACAGCGAAAGCGTCACGTTGCGCGAAAACGTCACCCGACGCGTCATCCTCACGTCTCCCCTAGATTGGATATCGGATACGATACCACTCCGGGAACGTGCTTGAGCCATAGCGGCAGGCCCCGCGGCTACGACACGTCGGCCGCCTGAGCGTCCTGCTCCATGAGCGTCACGATCTCACGGGCCACGCGCTCGAGGTGCGCCTGCAGCCAGCTGGCGGCACCCTCGACGTCGCCGGCCTTCAGGAAGCGCAGGACCTCCTGGTGGTCGCGGCTGCCGGGCGGCCGCACGTACCCGTGGTGGTCGCGACGCTGCAGCCAGTACCGGCCGGCGTCCTCCCGCAGCTTCTCGATCACGGCCACCAGCCGCGGATGGTGCTCGCCGTCGTAGAGCATCCGGAAGAACTCGTTGCGCCGGCGCAGGAACTCGGCGCCGTCCTCGATCGCGTTGAGCTCGCGGGCCGCCACCTCGAGCGCGGCGAGCCGCTCGGGCGTCATCGCCGCGAACGCCTTGCGCATCGCGGCACCCTCGAGCAGTGCGCGCATCTCGTAGATCTCGCGCATCTCCTCGGCCGACAGCTGGTTGATCATCGCGCCGCGATAGGGATGGAAGGTGATCAGCCCTTCGGTCTCGAGCTGCATGAGCGCCGACCGCACGGGAATGCGCGACACGCCGATCGACTCCGCGAGATAGTCCTGGCGCAGGTACTCACCGGGCGGGAAGACGCCCTGGAGGATGCCGTCCCGCAGCACGTTGTAGACCATGTCCCCCACCGTGCGGAACTGCCGCTCGTGGCGGCTGATGATCCCGCCGAACGCGTCGGGCGTCGGTGCCCTCTTCTCTGCTCCAGCACTCATTAGTCCATCGTATCCCGGATCCGAGAGTGCCAACCGGCCATTGTCTGAGCCGAGCCCGCGCGCACGGACGCCTAGGCCGTCCGTGCCGGGTCGCGCAACTCGCCTC